>JAJXZP010000219.1 GCA_021779995.1 bacterium
CTGGGCTGTTTGGGCCGCCGCCGCCGCCGCCGCCGCCGCCGCCGCCGCCGCTGCTGCTGCTGCCGCTGCTGCTGCCGCTGCCGCTGCTGCTGCCGCTGCTGCTGCCGCTGCCGCTGCTGCTGCTGCTGCTGCTGCTGCCGCTGCCGCTGCTGCTGCTGCTGCCGCTGCTGCTGCTGCTGCTGCTGCTGCTGCCGCTGCTGCCGCTGCTGCCGCTACCGCCGCTACCGCTGCCGCCGCTACCGCTGCCGCCGCTGCCGCTGCCGCCGGCCGCCGAGCTCGCTGTCGGGCCGTCGGCGAAGGATCTCCTCCCTTTCGTCCGCTTCGAGTATATAGTAGCGGCCATGGAATACATGCTCTGCCGATTCGATCTGAGTATGATCGGCGACAATTGCGGCACCGCGCTGCTTTCGCCGGGATGGGTCCACCCATCGAGAATGCTTCCATCATCGGTGCTTCTATTCGGCCGGAAAGGCCGGACCTCCATTCTGGAAGAAGAGACGGTGCTTGAACTCGTTCCGGGCAGGCTGCTGTTGCTGGCCGCCGGAAGGCATCACCGAGGTCTCGAGCCGATAGACTCGCCTGCGTCATATTACTGGATCCATTTCACGCAGGCGCGCGAACCGCTCATGCTTTCGGATCAAGACGCGGTGCCCCTCCTCAGCAATCGGGAGGTGCGCCAGGAGCGATTGGCGAATGCGGCGCTCATCCCGCACTACCTGGATGTCGAGGCTCCGGAATCCGTCGACATGCTCTTCCGCGAACTTCTGTACGAACAAGAGCGTCCAGCCTATACGCCCAGGCGCTACCAGCTCCTGTTCGAGAACCTGCTCATCGCCGCGACCTCCGCGGCGATTTCGTCCTTCCAGCCCGAGCGCGAATTGTCGGCCGGAGCGAGCATCGCGTATGCCGTGATCGCCGAGATCACGGCCAACTTGACTGATCCCAGTCTGTCGGTGAAGGCGATCGCCGGACGGATCGGCCACAACTCCGACTACATCGAGCGGCTCTTCAAGGAAGTGGTCGGCTTCTCGATCGGCGAGTACATCCTGAAGCAGCGCATCCAGTCGGCGATCGCCCTGCTGCAAGGCGGCAATGACACCG
Source organism: bacterium (assembly GCA_021779995.1). GTDB lineage: Bacteria > Spirochaetota > Spirochaetia > Treponematales > Rectinemataceae > JAJXZP01. Next base: position 1,102 of record JAJXZP010000219.1, read on the forward strand.
TCGCCTCGATAGCGGAGCGCTGCGGCTTCGCCTCCGTCCGGCATTTCCTGCGGCAGTTCAAGATAAAGCAGGGCATGACTCCCTCCGAACTCAGGCGGCGCTACACCGCCATGCATGTCAACAACCATTGAAGCTTCCGTGTCCGCTCTCCGTATCGCCGCTCTCCGAGCCGGCCGCGGAAGAAATCCTCGCACGACCTGCCCTTAGCCCTTGAGCCCGCTCATGGTCAGGCCCTCGATGAAGTACCGCTGCATGGAGAAGAAGAGCAGGGCCACGGGCAGCACGATGAGCACGGAGGCGGCCATGAGCACCTGCCACTGGCCGATCACGGAGTAGCCCGAGATGAGGTACTTGAGGCCGAGCGACAGGGTGTACTTGTTCTGGTCGTTGAGGTAGAGGAAGGGTCCCATGAAGTCGTTCCACGAGGCCAGGGCGGTGAAGAGCGCGACGACCGCGAGGGCGGGCTGCGACAGCGGAACCACGATGCGCGTGACGATCTGGAAGAAGTTGGCGCCGTCGACGAAGGCGGCCTCGTCGTACTCTGTCGGTATGGTCTTGAAGAACTGGTTGAGCAGGAAGATGTAGAAGGCGTTCCCGAAGAAGGCGGGGACCGTCAGCGGGGCGTAGGTGTTGATGCCGTGGAATATCTTCCACTCGACGAAGAGCGGAATCATGGTGACCGTCTGGGGGAGCATCAGGGTCGCGATGCAGAGGGCGTACATGACGCTGCGTCCGCGGAACTTGATCCTCGCGAAGGCGAAGGCGATGAAGGTGTTGCTGATCAGGGCGCCGACCACGTTGAGCGCGACGATTTCCAGGGTGTTGAGAAAGTATCGCGCGAAGGGGAGGACCTTGAAGATGTCGACGTAGTTGTGCCATTGCGGGGCGGCGGGAAGAAGATGCGGCGGAAGGGTGAATATCTCCCTGGAGGTCATGAAGGAACTGCGCAGGAGCCAGAGGAAGGGGAAGAGGCAGAACAGGGAAAACAAGACGAGGAGAACGTAGATGGTCGGGCGGGGGAGCCGGATCCTCGTGCGCACCTTGCTCATTTCTTGTCCTCCCCCTGGTAGAAGACCCACAGCTTGGAGGTCTTGAAGATGATGATGGAGATGACTCCCGTGGCGATGAACACGAACCAGGCCATGGCGTTCGCGTAACCCATCTTGGAGAACATGAAGGCCTGCCGGTAGAGATGGAGGACGTAGAACAGCGACGCGTTCGCGGGCCCCCCGTTCGTCATGATGTAGGGCTGCGTGAAGGTCTGGAAGCCGTTTATGATCCCGATGACGACATTGTAGAGAATAGTGGGGGTCATCAGCGGAACGATGACGTGGCGGAAGGAATGGAAGGCGTTGCCTCCGTCGATCTCGACCGCCTCCAGGAGCTGCTTCGGTATGTCCTGGAGGCCGGCGAGGAAGATGACGATGATGTTGCCCACGCCCCAGATGCTCATGAGAATCAGACTCGGGATGACCGTCGCCGTGCCGTAGACCCACTTCTGCGGCTCCAGGCCGAGGTGGATGAGCAGGAGGTTGAGGAGACCGAATTGGGGGTTGTAGAGCCACATCCAGAGCGTGGAGCTGACGATCACCGGGACCAGCGAGGGCAGGTAAAAGAGCGTGCGGAAGAAATTCATGCCTCTCACCTTGGTGTTGAGGAGCATCGCCGCCCCGAAGGCCAGCACTATCTGGAGGGACACTCCCACGAGGGTGTAGTACAAGGTGACGACGACGGCCTGCCAGAACAGGGGGTCGAAGACGAACATGTCGATGTAGTTCTTGAAGCCCACGAACACGGGCCGGGTGATCAGGTCCCATTTGGTGAAACTGGCCACCAGGCTCAGGCCCAGGGGAAAAGCGACCCACAGGGAAAGCCCGAGCACAACGGGCGTGATGAAGAGCCAGCCCCAGAAATTATTGTAGCGAGTCAGATAATTGCGCTTCCGCCCGTTCTTGATGATCGTCTCGCGCGCGGCGCCCGAACTCCTCATACGGCAACTCCTCGTGCTCTGCGGAACCGAGACGCGGCTATCGCGCGTCTCGGCATCTCGTCGTGTCGCTTTCCCCGCTGGCGCCGCCAGTCGGCGCTTTTATTCGATGCCCGCTACCAGGTGCCTTGCAGGAGATTCTGCCGCCTGACGAGCTCGCCGGCTTTCTTCAGCGCTTCCTGCGCGGTGATTTCTCCGAGCCAGACGCGGTCGAGCTGCGGGTTCACGCACTCGTTGACGATCTGCGTGTAGTTCTTGACCCTGGCCTCGGGAATGGTCTCGGCGATTTTCATCGAATCGATGACCGCCGTCCGGTATTCGGGCGGGTGGACGGGATTGTCGGTCCATTTGGCGAGGTCGGAGGGGTCGCTGTACCAGGAGGCCTTGGTCGGCATCCACAGGCCGCTCGAGTAGAGGTTGAGGGTCTTGTCGGGCGTCATCATCCATTTGTAGAGGAGCCAGGCTTCCTTCGGATGCTTCGTGGATTTGAAGATGACCGAGGCGCCGCTTATGTACATCTGGGCGGGCTTCTTGAAGATCGGCAGGGCGCCGATGCCCATGGGGAAGTTCATCTTCGCGATATCCAGGAGCTCCCATTGTCCCGTGATGTAGAATCCGAGCTGGCCGTTGGCGAGCATCACGGGAGGGGCGGGAAGCCCGGCCTGGGAGGTGGAGGAGGGGCTCGTGTAGGGCATCACCTTCTCCTTGTTGATGAGGTCGGCTATCTTCTGGATCACGTCGATGGATTCGGGCGAGTCCATGAGAAACTTCCTGCCGTCGGACGAGACGATGCCGCCGCCACCGCTCCACAGCGGCGGGGTGAGCATGGCGTGCCAGAGCTGCAGGCTCACGCCGTAGGTGGCCACCTGCCTGTCGTCGAACCCGGCGTCGCCGGGATGCCTGCCCTTGTAATCGGTGGTGATCATGCGGCAATATTTCACGAACTGATCCCAGCTCCAGCCCTTCCGGTAGTCGGAGGGGGGCAGGGGAACGCCGGCCTTCTTGAGGACGTCCTTGTTGTAGAACATCATCTGGCATTCGGCCGCGGTATACGCGCCGTAGATCCGGTTGTTGACCTTGAGCCAGACCTGGGGGAGGTACGCCTTGCCCATATTTTCCCTCTGGACCAGATTGGTCAGATCCAGCATGTAGCCGGCCGACGCGAACTCGCCGAACTGGTCCGGCCTGAAGTAGCCGAGGTCGGGCAAGGTATCCGTCTCGGCCATGGCCCGCAGCTTGGCCGCATATTCGGTGCCCGAGATATCGCCCTGGATATACATCGGTTCCACCGTGATGCCGGGGTTGGCCGCCTCGAAGGACTTGAACGCTTCCTTCAGGGCGATATCCTCGTTGGGGCTTCCCCAATAGACGAATGTCAGCTTGACGTTTTCGGCGATCGCGAGCGAGGCGGCCAGGACCGCCAGGGCCGCGAAGAACGCAATCCTCTTGTTTCGCATAGCTCCTCCTTCGAAAGATGGCCTTCATTCGGGGAGAATTGTGCTATCGGAAGCGGAATCGCGCCACCTCAAGCTTGTACTTTTCCGTACTCGAATTGTACTATCGCGGCGGAAGCTGCCGGAGGCCGCCGGAGGCCGCCGGAAGCCGCCGGAGGCGGCGCCCGGCGAGCGAGCCCCCCGCGTCTATGGCGCCCGGCGAGCCCGCGGGCGCCTGGGCGCGCCTTGCGGTCGCGGGCGTGCCGCACGCGGCCATGGAGCGGAAATCGCGGGCGCCCGGCGCGCCCTCCGCGTCGCCGCCGCTGTTAGAGAAAGCGGATGTTCTTGCGGCCGGCCTTGATCGCTTCGATCCGATCATGGGCGCCGATCTTTTCGTAAATCCTGTGTATGTAGTTTCTGACGGTCTGCTCGGCGAGGAACGCCGCGGAGGCGATCCCGTCGTTGTCCATGCCGTCGACCATGAGCTTCAGTATTTTCTTCTCGGTCCGATTCATCGCGTCGAGCCACTCGGGAGGCTCCTCGGCCGCGGCGCTCCCGATGGAGAGGGAGAGCTTTTCGAGCACGCTGTGCGAGATGGGCGCCACGTTGCTCGAGCAGACGCTCTTGACCTGGGCGACGAGGTCGTCGATGGGGATGTCCTTGAGAAGGTAGCCGCCGGCGCCGTATCTCAGGGCGTCCTTGACATACTCGTCGTCGTCGTACGTGGTCAGCATGATGATTCGCACGTCCGGATGCCGCTGATGGATGACCTTGACCGCCTCGACCCCGTTCATCACCGGCATCCGTATGTCCATCATGATCACGTCCGGGATTTCCCTTTCCACGGCCTCGATCGCCTCCCGTCCGTCGAACGCGCAGGCGACGACCGTGATGGATCGGTCGATCTTTCTGAGAATGTGGGTGAGACTCTCGACGAAGAGTTTTTGGTCGTCGACGAGCATCAGCTTAATCGTCTTCACGTGCCACTCCGGAATCGACCGGACGCAAGGGGACGGTGATGTGCAGCGAGAAGCCGTGAGGGTAGCTGCGGGCTTCCAGCCTGCCGCGGAGCGGAAGCAGCCTTTCCTCCATTCCGCGAAGGCCGATACCCCGTTTCGCTTCCTCTTCCTGCTTCACCGTGCCGTTGTCCGATATGGTCAATGTGATGTCTTCCCGTGTCTGCCAGAATCCGACGGATATCTCCGTGGCCTTCCCGTGCTTCACCGAATTGACCAGGCCTTCCTGGATTATCCGGTAGAACGCGGCGTTGAGGTCCTTGTCCCAGGTTCCCATCGTGTTGCCGAAGCTGTACTTCACGTCGATCCCGGTCGATTCCCTGAACAGCGTGATGATCTTGATGATCTCTTCCGCGCCGCTGGCGCCCGTATTGATGTCGTGCAACCTTTTCAGGATACCCCTCGTCTCGTCCAGACCCTTCTCGGCATTCTCGAGCGCGTTCTTCAGGAAGGACTGGGCCTTCGTGAGCCTTTGGGGGACGTAATACGTGCAGGCCCTGAGCAGCATGATGTTGTTGGTCATTACGTAGCCGATCGTATCGTGGATGTCGCGCGTTATCCGCAGTCGCTCCGCGTCCTCGTACTCGCCCTTCTTGGTCAACGCGAATCTCTGGGCGCCCACGTTCGTCTCGATGAGCCGGATGATCGTGTCGTTCTGCGTCTCGATCTTCTCGTCCTGCGTTTCCAAGGAGCGGATCGCCAGGGCGATCACGTAGTCGAGAAGGACGATGATCAGGAACAGAAAGCCCAGCATCGTGAGTTCGTCGGGACGGATGGTCGGAGTCACTCCCTTGTCGAACCAGATCGATCGCTGGAACAGCAGAATCGCCGCTCCCGAGAAGACGGCGAGGACGAGATTGTACGGCAACCGAAGGTAGAAGCCGACGGCGAAGAGGAACGCGGAGGATGCGACGACCGTGATGACGATGTCGTCGTTGGTCAAGGTGATGATGAAGAGCACGAACACGAGCTTGACGAGAAGGAAGAGGATGTTCGCGGTCCGCTTGTAGAAAAGGGCCAGGGGCAGTATCGAGATGGCGGACAGGGCGAAAAGGACCTTGTAGTCGATGAGGATGCCGTAGGGGTTGATCACGCCGGCCTCGATCGCCCCGTAGCGGACATAGCCGAAGACATCGCCCGCCAGAAGGACTATCGGGAACAGGATCTTGCATCTCCTGACGGGATTCGCTTTCATACCCTCAGCGCGTCCTTTGTCGAAACCCGCCCCTATGCCTGGGCGGGAGATCCGGTCGGTTCGGCGCGAAGGGATGCTTCGATCGATGCCTGGCCGCGGGCGGGAAAGCTCCCTCCATCTCCCTCATCTCTTTATGCGCGTGAACTTCGAACCCTTCAGGGAGGCGTCGACGAGGAGCCCCTTCACGCCGACCACGAAGCCCAGGATCGGTTCGTTCAGCTTCGTGGTGTCGATGGACGCGCCGGCGCCCGTCTTGACCACGGCCACGTTGCCGTCGACGCCGGCCTCCCAGCCCTCGCTCGCGCGGAATTTCCCGAGCGCGTCCCGGTCGAGGAAGACGAGGATGATGTCCTTCATCTCGCCGCCGAAGGTGAGCCCGAAGGAGGCCGCGGCCACGGAATAGTAGGCGACGCTCCGCCCTCCCATCCTGAGTGCGCCCTCGCCGTACTCGCCGCCCAGGATGAGGCCGCCCTTGATCACCCGGGGCAGGACGAGCACCGCGCGGCTCCTCGCGAGCAGGCGGTCGGCTCCCTTCACCTCCTGCCGGAAGCGGGCGAGGGCCGCGTCGACGTGGGCGTCGATCTCGCGGGCGGACTCGGCCGCGGCCAGGGCGGGCAGGAAGAGGGCCAGGGTCGCGGCCAGCGCGAGCGGGACGAAACGGTTTCGGTGCTTCATGGATGCCTCCTGTCGGGTATCTCCGGTTCGGCATTCTAGCATGTCTGCGCCTCGTCGGCTCGGGCTGCGCTGGGCTGCGAGCGTTCAGAGCCGGCGTGGCTCAGCCGGGACCCGCTCAGAGCCGGTCGATGAAGCCGGTTTCCAAGAATATCTCGGTGGCTATCTTCTTCCTCTCCTCGGGATGGAGCATCATCCGCACGAGGATGTCGATGGCGGTAAATCCTATCTCCGAGGTCGGCTGGGTGATCACCGATACGGGGAATTTGAGATAGTCGAGCCACTTGTTGTCGTCGTAGGTCACGACCTTGATCCGGTCGGGAATGCCGATACCCATCTCCTCCAGGCTGCCTATCAATTGGTAACAGACATCGGAGGTCGCGCAGATCACGCCGTCCGGGGCCGTCTCCTCGACGAATTCCCTGATCAGCTTGTTCGAGTCCTCTTTCCGGTAATTGAGCTTGAGGACGCGGGGCTGGCAGCCGGGCAGGTGCTCCTGGAGGAAGTCGCGATAGCCGACCGCTCTCTGGTGCACCGTGTACACGGTTTCGGCATAGCCGATGAAGCCGATGGCCTTGCAGCCTTTCGAGGCGAGGTACTTCGTTCCGATGTATCCGCTCTCGAAGTTGTTGATCCCCACGAAGACCTTGTCGTGCTTGTCGTATTTCCGGTCCACGAGCACGACGGGAATCTGCGCATCCTTGATCTCCTTGGGGTAGCGCTCGGAGTTTATGGGAGAGATGATGAGCCCGCCGACGTCCTTGTCGAGGATGTTTCTGATGTTGCGCTTTTCCTTCTCCACGTCGTCTTCCGAGTCGCAGAGCAGGATCGAATAGGACTGCTCGGACGCATAGGTCTCGATCGCCTTGACCACGGAGATGTAGTAATCCTCGGTGATATCCGCGACGAGGACGCCGATCAGCTTCGAGCCGCTCGTCTTGGCCTTTGGCTTCCTGATGTCGTAGTTCATCTCTTCGAGGATGTTGAGCACGAGTTCCCGGGTCTCCCGCTTGACGTACCGAGTCTTGTTGATCACGTGGGACACCGTCGTGATCGAGACCCCCGCCTTCTGGGCTATATCCTCTAGTCGAACGAGCTTGTTTTGCATGCTGCTTCCGAAAATCGGGGAGGGCGGGGCCCTCTCCGGCGATGGATGGGGAACATCCTAGCCGCCGGCGATCGGGTAGTCAAGCGAAGGGGGCTTTCCGCCGGCCGGCGGAAGGCCCCCGATTCGGCGGCTATTTCGCGGCCGCGCCCCGCACCAGGCTCCGGGTCCGTCTGTTCTTCGTAGAGATGTCGTAGATGACCGCCAACGCGATGATCGCGCCGCGGATGATCTGCTGCAAGTACGAGTTGACGCTCGCGAGATCCAGGATGTTGTTGAGGAAGCCCACGATGAAGGCGCCTACGACGG
>JAJXZP010000286.1 GCA_021779995.1 bacterium
CTCGGTATCCAGCACGAGAACGTTGATGTCCCGGCCCATGGCGAGCACGTGGTCGAGGCCGCCGTAGCCGATGTCGTAGGCCCAGCCGTCGCCGCCGAAGGCCCAGACCGAGCGGCGGATGAGGTCCTCGGCCACGTCGGCGAGCTCGGCGGCCCAGGCTTCCTTGGCGCCGGAGAGGGCCTTCTTGAGCGCGGCCACGTCGGCGCGCATGGCGTCGAAGTCCTCGTCGCCGGCCTGGGGGTTGGCGAGGAGCCTGTCGGCGAGGGCGGCGTCCACGCCCGAGCCCTTCCTGGCCGCGAGGAGCTCGCGGGCGTACTCGGCCTTCTTGTCGGCCGAGAGCCGCATGCCGAAGCCGAACTCGGCCGCGTCCTCGAAGAGGCTGTTGGACCAGGCCGGGCCGCGGCCGTCGGGCCGGGTGGTGTAGGGGGTGGTGGGCAGGTTGCCGCCGTAGATCGAGGAGCAGCCCGTGGCGTTGGCGATGAGGGCGCGGTCGCCGTAGAGCTGGGTCATGAGCTTGACGTAGGGGGTCTCGCCGCAGCCGGCGCAGGCGCCCGAGAACTCGAAGAGGGGCTGGCGCATCGCGATGCCCTTGGGGATGGAGAGGTTGAGGTACTTCTTGTCGGTGTCGGGGATCGCGAGGAAGAACTTCCAGTTCTCGGCCTCGGCCTCGCGCAGGGGGATCTGGGGCTCGAGGTTGATCGCCTTGCGGCCGGCGTTGACCTTGTCGAGGGCGGGGCAGATGTTGACGCAGGCGCCGCAGCCGGTGCAGTCCTCGGGCGCGACCTGGAGGGTGGCCTTGAGGCCGGCGAGCTCCTTGCCCTTGGCGTCGACCGACTTGAAGGTCTTGGGCGCGCCCGCGGCGTACTTGGGCTCGTAGGCCTTGAGCCGGATGACGGCGTGGGGGCAGACCATGGAGCAGTTGCCGCACTGGATGCAGAGCTCGGCGTTCCAGACGGGGATCTTCTCGGCGATGTTGCGCTTCTCGTACTTCGTGGTGCCGGTGGGGAAGGTGCCGTCGAGGGGAAGCTGGCTCACGGCCAGCTTCTCTCCGCGCATGGCGATCATCTCGCCGAGGACTTCCTTCACGAAAGCCGGCGCGTCGGCGGGCACGGGGCTCATCATGTGGAGCTTGCCCGTGGGCGCGGCGGGATACTTCACCTCGTGGATCTCGGTGAGGGCGAGGTCGATGGCCGCGATGTTCTTCGCGACGACGTCGGCGCCCTTCCTCGAGTAGGTCTTCTCCGTGTACTTCTTGACGAGCTTCACCGCCTCGTCCTGGGGCAGGACGCCGGAGATCTTGAAGAAGGCGGTCTGCATGATCGTGTTGACGCGGTTGCCCATGCCGGCCTTCTCCGCGATGGCCATGCCGTCGACCACGTAGAACTTGAGCTTCTTGTCGATGATGGTCTTCTGGACCTCGACCGGCACCTCGTCCCAGACCTTGTCGGCCGGATAGGGGCTGTTGAGGAGGAAGACGCCGCCCTGCTTCGCGTTCTGGAGCATGTCCAGCTTCTCGAGGAAGGAGAACTTGTGGCAGGCCACGAAGTTGGCCTTGCCGATGAGGTAGGGCTTGTTGATCTTGTTCGGGCCGAAGCGGAGGTGGGAGATGGTGTAGGTGCCGGCCTTCTTGGAGTCGTAGAAGAAGTAGCCCTGGGCGGCGTTCGGGGTGTCGTCGCCGATGATCTTGATGGAGTTCTTGTTGGCGCCCACGGTGCCGTCGGAGCCGAGGCCGTAGAAGAGGCACTCGATGGTGCCGTCGTCGCCCACGTCGAAGGCGGGGTCGTAGTCGAGGGAGAGTTTCGTCACGTCGTCGGTCGGCCCGATGATGAACTCGTGCTTGGGCGCGTCCTTCTTGAGCTCGTCGAAGACGGCCTTGGCCATCGTGGGCGTGAACTCGGCGGAACCCAGGCCGTAGCGGCCGCCGATGACGGTGGGCCAGGTCTTGAAGGGACCATCGCTGGGTCGGCCGGCGCGGGCGCCCATGGCCTCGCCGATGGCGGTGCGGACGTCCTCGTACAGGGGCTCGCCGATGCTTCCGGGCTCCTTGGTGCGGTCGAGCACGGCTATCTTCTTCACGGTGGCGGGGATGGCGGCCATGAAGTGCTCGACGGAGAAGGGGCGGTAGAGGCGGACCTTGAGGACGCCGACCTTCTCGCCTTTCTTCGTGAGGTAGTTGCAGGTTTCCTCGGCGACATCGGCGCCGGAGCCCATCACGATGATGATGCGCTCGGCGTCGGGGGCGCCTGAGTAGTCGAAGAGCTTGTACTGGCGGCCGGTGAGCTTCGCGAACTGGTTCATGTACTTCTCGACGATGGCGGGCACGGCCGTGTAGAGCTTGTTGGTGCCCTCGCGCTCGGTGAAGTAGACGTCGGGGTTCTGGCTGGTGCCGCGGATGGAGGGATGCTCGGGCGAGAGGCCGCGGGCGCGGTTGGCGCGCACGAACTCATCGTTGATCATCTGGCGCATCACGGCGATCGGGAGCTCCTCGACCTTGGCGACCTCGTGGGAGGTGCGGAAGCCGTCGAAGAAGTGGAGGAAGGGGACGCGCGCCTCGAGGGTGGCCGCGTGGGCGATGAGGGCGGTGTCCATGACTTCCTGGACGTTGTTGGAGGCGAGCATGGCCCAGCCGGTCTGGCGGGCCGCCATGACGTCCTGATGGTCGCCGTAGATGGAAAGGGCGTGGGCCGCGATGGCGCGGGCGGCGATGTGGAAGACGGCCGGATTGCACTCGCCGGCGATCTTGTACATGTTCGGGATCATGAGCAGGAGGCCCTGGGAGGCCGTGAAGGTCGTGGTGAGGGCGCCCGAGGTGAGGGCGCCGTGGACCGCTCCGGCGGCTCCGGCCTCGGACTGCATCTCGACGACCTGGGGTACGGTGCCCCAGATGTTCTTGCGGCCCTGGGCGGAAAACTCGTCGGAGAGCTCGCCCATGGGCGAGGAAGGCGTGATCGGGTAGATCGCGATGACCTCGCTCACCGCGTGGGCTACATGGGCGGCCGCGGTATTCCCGTCGATCATGACCATGTTCTTCGTATCGGACATATGGAATCCTCTATAAATAGGTTGGGGATGGGGCTCCGAAGAGCTTGCGCGAATACTACGGCGCTTCGAGTTTTTATTCAATACGGCTCCGGCAAATCCTTGAAAAGCCTGCTCTTGACTGGCTATGGCATGAACCGGCCGCGGAGTTGGTAAAAAACGAGCGAATGTATTGTCGATCAAAATGCGCATTTCGCGGAATGAAACCGCGATTCATGAGACGAAGACGGAGCGGCCCCGCGATCGGCGCCGCCGCGGCAAGCCGGCTCGTGATAGAAAAATACCATCCCGGCGCGGGGCCGGCCGCGGAGGCGGAGAAGCGAAAGATCTTCGCCGCCTTCGCCCCGCCCCCGCGGCGTTCTTCGCCGCCGCGGGGGCTCCGATCGCGGCGCGGCGCCGCGGGACTCGATGAGAAATTTCCAATGCACGAATCGCCCCGCCCGCGCGTCATATTCCAATGATGATCCCGAGCCAAACGCGCAAGGCCGCCGGGGCCCGCGCCGCTGCGTCGTTCGGATTTTCCCCGGCGGCGATCGCCTCGGGCGTTTTCGGACAAAAAGACCGCCACCCCTTGATCCTCCGAGAGAAAACAAGTATGTTCTCGAATATTACGATTTCGAATTATTCGAAACGGAACGAGGTGGCGGGATTGAGGGAGATTGAGCTGACCGAGCTGCTCGGCTCCATCCATAGGAAGATGATGAAGCGCCTGGCCGGCTACGCGGTGACCGAGGGATTGTCCATGACCGAGAGCCTGGTGCTCTGGAAAATCGACAAGCTCGGCGTCAGCCGGGTCTCCGACATCGCCGCCCAGGTGGGCCTTCCGCCGAGCACCCTCACCGGCGTGCTTGACCGTCTGGTCGCCCACGGCTGGCTCGAGCGGGAGGCCGATCCGGACGACCGGAGGGCCGTCCTCATGAAGAGCACGACCAAGCTGGCCGAGTTCACCAAAAGTTCGATGCGCGCGAGCGCCAAGAGCCTGGAGCGGAGTTTCCGCGGCCTGCCCCCCAAGCTCCTGGACCGGCTCGTCGCCGATCTGGCTTCCGTGCTCGAGTGCCTTGACAAGGACGAGGAGAATCAACGTTGAGCGATACCAATTCGCATCCGAAGCATCCGGCTTCGATCGAGGACTTGGCGCCCGCGGAGCCGGGCGACGGGGCCCTCGACGGCGCCGCGATGGAGAAGGACGTCGTCGACGACCAGGGGCACATGCGGCACTGGATGGCGCCGGTGCTCGTGGCGCTCATCGGCGCCTTCATGTCCATTCTCGACTCGAGCATCGTCAACGTGGCGGTGCCCACGATCATGAACGTGTTCAACGCGGGCCCGAGCGACGTGCAGTGGGTCTCGACCATCTATCTGCTCGCGATGGGCGTGGTCGTGCCCCTCTCGGGCTGGCTCGGCGACAGGTTCGGCTTCAAGAAGCTGTACATGGTCTCGCTGGCCGCCTTCGTCCTGGGATCGCTGTTCTGCGGCATCTCGTGGGACCTCAATTCGCTCATCCTGTTCCGCGTCATGCAGGCCATCGGCGGCGGCATGATCATGCCGACGATGATGGCGATGATCTTCCGCATCGTGCCCCGCCAAAAGATCGGTTCCGCCATGGGCGTCTTCGGCATCGCGCTCATGGTCGGACCCGCCATCGGCCCCACGCTCGGCGGCTATCTCGTGGAGTACGTGAACTGGCGCTGGATCTTCACCATCAACCTGCCCATCGGCGTCGTGGGCATCCTGCTCGCCTGGTTCGTGCTGCCCGACTTCCAGTCCAAGCATCCGGGCAAGCTGGATCTGGGCGGCGCCCTCAGCTCGGCGGTGATGCTCTTCAGCCTCCTCCTGGCGCTTTCCAAGGGCGAGGACTGGGGCTGGACCGACGAACGCATCGTGATCCTGTTCGCGGTGAGCTTCTTCTCGTTGGTGCTCTTCCTGGTCATCGAGCTGACCTCGAAGAATCCCCTGCTCGAGCTTCGCGTCTTCAAGTACCGTTCCTTTTTGATGTCGAATCTCCTGGTCGTCGTCACGACGGTCGGCATGTACGCGGGCATTTTCTACCTGCCGCTCTTCCTGCAGAACATCCGGGGACTCGGCGCCATGCAGACCGGGCTCTTGCTCATGCCCGGCGCCCTCGCCTCCGGGCTCATGATGCCGATCACGGGCAAGCTCTACGACAAGATCGGGCCCCGCCCCCTCGTGATCTTCGGCGTGCTCATGCTGGCCTTCCTCACCTACCAGTTCCACAATCTCAATCTCCAGACCGCCACGGCCACCATCATCGTCTGGGTGACGCTCCGCGGCATGGTGATGGCCTTCGCGAACATGCCGGCGCAGACGGCGGCGCTCGTCGACGTGCCGACCGAGCTCATCGGGCGCGCCTCCTCGATCTCGAACATCATCCGCAGCGTGGCGGGTTCGTTCGGCCTCGCGGTGCTCACGTCCATTCTCACGATGAGGCAGGCCTTCCACGGGGCGCGGCTTTCCTGGACGCTCGTGCCCGGCAACCCGACGGTGGACGCCGCCGTATCGCGGATATCGGCGATCCTAGGCGGCGGGCCGCGCGGGCACGGCATGGCGCTGGCCTACCTGAAAGGGCTCATCACCCAGAGTTCGTTCATAAGCGGCATCGACGATGTCTTCATCGCCGCCGCCGTGTTCACCCTGATCGCTTTTCTGCCCGCGCTGTTCATGAGGCAGGGCTCCGGGCCCGCCGGCGGAAAACCCGCGCCCATGGCCGAGTGATGGATCGCGCTCTCCCGGCGAAGCGCCGGGGCGGCGCGCACGTATAGATAGCGAGTATTCGCGAGAGGTGTTTCGATGTCGAGAAAGAAGATCATCCTGAGCGTTTTGGGCGTGGCCGTGGCCGCCGTATTGTGCATCGTCGGATATTATTGGATCGAGGGCACGCGCTACGTGCAGACCGACGACGCGCGGATCGCGTCCAACGTGGTCTCGGTCATGCCCGAGATCCCCGGCAAGCTCGTCGAGTGGCGCGTCAAGGAAGGCGACATGGTGGCCGCGGGCGACGTGCTCGGCCGGCAGGACCTGGGCTCGGCCCTCTCCTCCGGCGCGCTCAACCCGCAGGGGCTCGGCGCGGTGGCCGGGGTGTTCGCCGACAAGGCCGTGATCAAGGCGCCGATCAGCGGGCAGGTCATCCTGTCGACGGCCGTGGTGGGCGAGATGGCGGGCCCGAGCACCTCGCTCGCGATGATCGCCGACACCGACGGGCTCTACGTCTCGGCCAACATCAAGGAAGGCTACATAGCCGAGGTCAAGGTGGGCCAGAGCGTCGACGTGTGGATCGACGCCTTCCCCGGCCATAAATTCCACGGGCGGGTGGACAGCATCGGCCGCGCGACCGCCTCGACCTTCTCTCTCCTCCCCCAGCAGAGCGGGGGAGGCAACTACACGAAGGTCGTGCAGGTCATCCCCATCAAGATCACCATCATGGATCCCGGCAGCGCGCGGCTCATGATCGGCATGAACGCGTACATCAGCATCCATCTGGCCCGCTGAACGAGGAGAACGACGTGAGAAAGATTACCGTAGCGCCGCTGACTGCGGCCTTGCTGGCGACCGCCGCCCTGGCGACCGCCCTGGCCGGCTGCTCCGGTCCCAAGTCGACGGAGCCCGTGGCGATCACGAGCCAGTCCGCCACCCAGGGCCGGATCGTCAAGGACGAGGAGCTGTCCGGCGTGCTCGTGCCGAACAAGAGCCTCAACATATTCCCCAAGCTCGCGGGCCAGGCCAGGCTGGTCACGGTCGACATCGGCGACCACGTGAACCAGGGCCAGCTGCTCGTCGAGATAGACACGAAGGAGCTGAACGCGCAGCTCTCCGTCGCCGAGGCCGCCTTGGCCACGGTGCGCGACCAGGCCGCCCAGGCCAAGATCGGCATCGAGAGCGCGCGCCTCAACCTCGACCTGGCGCAGAAGAACTACGACCGCACCAAGGCGCTGTTCGCGTCGAAGGCCGTGACGCAGAGCGCCCTCGACGACGCGCAGACCAGGCTCGAACTTTCCAGGACGGCCTTCGACAATGCCCAGCACCAGTTCGTCACCGTCGGCGGCTCGGGCGTGGCCCAGGCTGAGGCGCAGGTCAATCTCATCAAGGTCGAGATCTCGAACAGCGTGATCACGAGCCCCCTCACCGGCACCGTGACGAACAAGAATATCAACACGGGCGAGATGACCTCGCCCGCCTCGTCGCTCATGACCATCGCCGACACCAGGGACCTCAAGTTCGAGGGCAATGCCTCGCAGAACGTCGTGGTGCTCATGAAGGTCGGCGATTCCGTGAAGGTCAGCGTCGACGGCATGGGCGGCCCCGGCTACGAGGGCAAGGTCACCCAGGTCGGGCCCATAGCCGCGGCCACGGGGCAGTACTTCCCCGTGGCGATCGGCATCCTGAACGACGGCAAGCTCCTCGCGGGCATGACCGCCAAGGCCGAGTTCCGGCTCACGAGCCATGAGGGCGTCGTGATTCCCAACAGCGCCATCCTCACGGACAGCGGCCTCAACTACGTCTTCGTCGTCTCGGACGGCAAGGTCGCCAGGCGCAACATCCAGCTGGGCACCCGCGGTCCCATCGACAGTCTCGTCCTCTCGGGGCTCTCCGTCGGCGACGCCGTGGCGACCTCCACCCTCGGCATGCTCCAGGACGGCACGGAGGTGCGGCAGTGATCCGATACCCACAACTCGGCCGAAGCCTCGCGCTGGTCGCCGCGCTGGCCGCCCTCGGCTCAGGCGGCGTGGCCTTCGCCCAGGCGGCGGCCCCGGCGGTCGCGCCGACCGCCCCGGCCGCAGTCACGGCAACGTCGGCCGCGCCAACGACCGCGGTCCCCACAACGGCGGCCGCGCCGGCCGCGTCATCGGCCGCTCAGGCTTCCGCAGTCCCCGCGACCCCGGCCCCGGCGGCCGCAACGACGACCCCGGCCGCAGACACGGCAACGTCGGCACCGGCGGCCGCCCCGACCCCGGCCGCCCCGACGGCCCCGGCCGCAGTCACGGCGCAGTCCGCGGCGGCTGACCAAGGCTCCCCGCTGCCCGTCGCCGCGCCGAGCGCGGCCGCCGGCGGCAAAAGCCTGAGCCTCGACGAGGCCGTGGCCGAGGGCCTCGCGACCGATCCCGGCATCCGCTCCGGCGCCTGGGACCTGCTCTCGGCCCGCGCCCGCGCCCTGGACGCCAAGTTCCGCATGCTGCCCTCGCTCTCGGTCTCGGCGGGCTACACTCAGCTCAATCCCGAGCCGACGCCGGCCGTCTCGCCGCAGGAACTGGCGGTCATGCCCTGGCTTCCGGAATTGATGACCGCGTTCACCGGCGCGCCGGACAACGTGCGCGACGTCGGCCTCAACCTCCAGTACCCCATCTTCATGGGCTTCAAGCTGCGCGAGGCCGCCGAGATAGCCAAGCTCCAGTCGCTGGGCAAGGCCGATACCCTCGAGCTGGAAAAGCGCGCGCTCACCTTCGAAATCGAGCGCGCCTATTGGGAGGCGGTCAGGGCGGGCGCCGATGTCGACTCGCTGGGCAAGAACCTCGAGCTCGAGCACATCATCCGAGACGAGACGAAGAGTCTGGTGGAGCAGGGCATGGCCACCACCGCCGACCAGCTTGACGAGGACGCCCGCCTGGACCAGGTCAGCCTGGCGCTGGACGATGCCCAGTCGATGCGCGACATGGCCTTCCTCATGCTCGCCTCGCTCATCGGCGACGACAATGCCCGGAAGAACGTCGATCCCTCGACCTACCTCCTGACCACGACCCCCGGCGAGACGGCGATTCCCGAGTT
>JAJXZP010000143.1 GCA_021779995.1 bacterium
CCCCCCGGTGACGGCGATGTCGCCGCCGGCCGTCGAGAAGGGCGCGGAGCCCAGGGCCACGAGACCGAGCGAGGCGTCGACGACGCCCGCATAGTCCTCGGCGAAGCCGGGGCGCCTCCCGAGGTCGAGGATGGGGGAGAAGGGGAAGGACTCGCGCTCGGATTGGAAGATGCGCAGGACGGAGCCCGGCGCGGTGTCCGCGAGGGCGCGGTCCGAGGCGGCGAAGTCGTCGGCCTTAAGGCCGTGGGCCCTGCGCACGGCCTCCCAGGCCAGGGCGCCGTTCGTGCGGCAGCCGAAGAGGAAGGGCCGTCCCAGTCCGTCGTACATCGCGTTCGCGCTCGGGTGCGGGCGGTTTCCCTCGGTCATGATGACGAAGCTCGTGCCCAGCGAGAGGAGGGTGCCCTCCGCCAGGACCTTGCTCTGGGGATTGTCCCCCGAGCCCGCGACGATGACGCAGTCCGCCGGAAGGCCGTAGCGCTCGCGGAAGTAGGCGGCCGGCCGGCCCACGATCGTCAGCGGATGGGCGAGCGGCGGCAGCTTGGCGACGAGGCCGGCCGCGCCGCCGGGGAGGCCGTCGGCCACGGCGGCCAGGAGCTTCGGCGCCCAGGCGCGGCCGCCCCAGTCCATGAGGCTCATGCCCGAGCCGTTGCCCCAGTCGATGGGCGAGTCGCTCTCGCCCGCGAGGACGCCGGCGAGGAAGGAGGAGATGAGGTGGATGCGCCAGGTGCCGGAGTAGAGCGAGGGGAAGCGTTTGGCCCGGCGCCTGATCACGGCGCCGGAGAAGCGCAGGGGGCTGTCGGAGCCCGACAGGGCGGTGACTCCCTCCACCCCGCCCAGGGCGCGGCGGATATCCTCGGCCTCGGCTTCCGTGTCCGCGCTCATCCAGATGGCCGAGCGGGGGTCGGCGAGGCCGGGGCCGAGGCGCTCGGCCAGGCCGGCTCCCGAGCCGGCGCCCGAACCCGAGCCGGCGCCCGGCGCCTTCAGCGCGGCGATCGCCTCGGCTCCACGCTCGCCCAGCCAAATCTGGCCGTGCTGCTGGGCCGAAATGTCTATCGCGGCCAGGCGCCCGAGCACCTCGCGCGGCAGGTCGGACAGCAGCGCGTCGAGGGCCGCCAGGAAGAGCGCGGCCGGCTGGTCGGCCTCGCCCCTCTCGCGGGGCGGGAGGATGGGCGCCGCCTCGGAGAGCCCGAACGAGGAAAGCCGCGGATCGTCGCGGTAGCGGATGCGGGCCTCGGCCTCCAGGCCGAAGCCGCGCCGGTTCAGCACGACGGCGCTCGTGCTCTGCGTGCTCGAGTCGATGCCGAGGACCAAGTCGAGTGCCGCCATGCCAGTACCTCCGGAATCGCGAGCTTACAGGTAACGATTGACGATCGCCTCGAGCTCTTCCTGCCTACCCGAGCGCAGGGCGATCTCGCCCAGGTCGAGCGCGGCCGATTCGAGGCTGCGCAGGCTTTCCTTGCCCGCGCGGATGGAGGCCCCGATGCCTGAGCCCCAGGCGGCGTAGCGGTCGGCCAGGGGCCGGTCGAGGGCGCCGTCGCGGATCATGGCGAAGGCCGCCTCCAGGCCGCGGGCGAAGGTGTCCATGCCCGCGATGTGCGAAATAGCCAGGTCCTCGACGGTGAAGCTGCCGCGCCGGGGCTTCGCGTCGAAGTTGAGCCCGCCGGAGTGCAGGCCGCCGTTCTTGAGGATCTCGTACATCATGAAGGTCCCGTGGTAGAGATTCGTGGGGAACTGGTCGGTGTCCCAGCCCAGGAGCTCGTCGCCCTGGTTGGCGTCCACCGAGCCGAGGATGCCGTGGTCGCGGGCGAAGCGCAGCTCGTGCTGGATCGTGTGGCCGGCCAGGGTGGCGTGGTTCGTCTCGATGTTGAGCTTGAAATTGGGCAGGAGGTCGTACTCCTGGAGGAAGGCGAAGCAGGCTCCGGTGTCCGAGTCGTACTGGTGCTTGGTCGGCTCCATGGGCTTGGGCTCGATGAGGAACTGGCCCGAGAAGCCTATCTCCTTCGCGTAGTCGACCGCGAGGTGGAGGAAGCGGCCGAGGTTGTCGAGCTCCAGGCGCATGTCCGTGTTGAGCAGGGTCTCGTAGCCCTCGCGGCCTCCCCAGAACACGTAGTTCTTGCCGCCCAGCTCCTTCGTAACCTCAAGGGCCTTCTTGACCTGGGCCGCCGCGTAGGCGAAGACCTGCGGATTCGGGCTCGTCGCCGCGCCGTGCATGAAGCGCGGATTGGAGAAGAGGTTCGCCGTCCCCCAGAGGACCTTGGTCGGGCTCGTCTTGAGGAGGTCCTTCGCCAGGGCGACGATCTGGTCGAGGTTGCGGTTCGTCTCGCGCAGGGACGCCCCTTCGGGAGCGATGTCGCGGTCATGGAAGCAGAAGTAGGGAATGGAGAGCTTCTCGGTGAGCTCGAAGACGCCGCGCATGCGCGCTCGCGCGACCTCCATCGGGTCGGCCACGGAGTCCCAGGGCCGCTTCATGGTGGGATCGCCGAAGGGATCGCGCCCCGCGCCCGTCAGGGAGTGCCAGAAGGCCATGGCGAAGCGCAGATGCTCCTTCATGGTCTTGTCGCCCACCTTCTTGTCGGGATCGTAACGCTTGAACGCCAGAGGGTTGTCGGAGTTGGGCCCCTCGAACTTGATCACGGGAACGCCGGGAAACAGGTCGGACATGATTCCTCCTCGACCCCGCGCCGAAGGCCCGGGATCAGCCGCGCGAGCCGGTTTCGACATGGACTCGCATTTCCAGAAAAGTCTGAGCGAATGCCGCAGGTTTCGGCAGCCTCCGCAAAATGCCTCCGCATTTGGCGAAAGCCTCTCTTTTCTTGCTTTCTTTGTACGCCAAGCGGGCGGGAAACACAAGCTCGACCTTTGACATAGTATATCCGTAATTGATATTGTTATCGCCTCGGCCCGGGCGGGGCACGCAGGAGGCGGGCGGCATGCGCTTCGTCGACATAGTCTTCGTCTACCACCTCTTGGACGAACGGCAGATAGCCTGGCACGGACGGAGGCACAGCCATGGGCCGGAGCTCCATGAGATGCACTACTTCATCTCGGGAGCCGGCCGCTTCCGCAACGGACCGGGCGTCTGGACGATCACCCCGGGCTCGCTCCACATCACGCCGCCGGGAGCCGTGCACCAGATCGTGGCGACCGACACCCGCAGGCCGATCACCTACTACGCCGTCCTCTTCGACGCGTCCGGCGACGAGGAGCTGAACGGCCTGCTCGCCCGGCTCGGCCCCCAGACCGGCCCCTCGAACATCGGCACCTCGCGCCGCTTCTTCTTCGCCGACCTCCTCGAACGCCACTTCTCGGGCCGCAGCGACCTCGTCCTCGCGGGCCGCCACAACTTCATAGCCTTCCTCTACGACCTCGTGGCGGGCCAGGCCGTCCAGGGCGCCGCCGACAACGCCCACGTCGAGAAGGCCCTCGCGATCATGCAGATGTCGATCGAGAGGGAACTCGACCTCTCGGCCATCTGCGAGCGCCTCCAGCTCTCGCGCGAGCACTTCGTGCGGATCTTCTCCGAGCGCATGGGCATGCCGCCCATGAAATACTACGCGAGGCTCAAGATCGAGGCCGCGCGCGCCATGCTCTCGAGCACCAACCTCCGCGTCCAGGAGATCGCCGACAAGCTGGGCTACGCCAACCAGTTCAATTTCACGAGGACCTTCAAGCGCCTCGCCGACATGTCGCCGAGCGAGTACCGCGCGCGCTGCCTCCAGCGCGCCGACTTCACGGCCGAGTAGGGCTGGCGGGCGGCCGGGTCGCCGGCGGCCCGGCAGGCGCCGGATCGGCCGCGGCGAGGCTGCCGAGGGTCGAGCGCGCAGAGCGCAGCCGGCCCAGCGCGAGCTCGACGCCCTCAAGTTCGCGGCCGCCGTGGTAGGGCTCGACGGCGCCGATCTCGATGTCCACGCTTCCTCCATAGCCTGCAAGTGCGAGCACGCGGAACACGGCGGACCAGTCGGTGTCGCCGAAGCCGGCGAGACATTCCCGGCCGAATTTAGTCGCTCCATGGGCTCCCCTGAGCGCGAGGACCTCCCGCTCGACGACCGCGTCCTTCGCGTGCACGTGAAGCACGCGCGGAGCCCAGACTTTCAATTGCGCGATCGGGTCGGCCAGGCCCAAAACCTGGTGCGAGGGCTCCCATTCGAGTCCGATGGGGGCGCCCGGCAAGGCGGCGAACATGAGTTCCCAGGCGTCGGGGTTGATCGCGATATTCCAGCGGCCGGTCCTCCACGTGTCGCCGAGGCGGCAATTCTCGAAGGCTATGGCGACGCCGAGGGCGGAGGCCCGATCGGCGAGGCGGCCAAACAGGCTTTCCCACCGGTCCAGCGAATCGGCCACGGAAGCGCCCGGCACCCGGCCCGCGAAGCAGGAAACCAGGGGAGAGCCGAAGCGGGGAGCGGCCTCGATCAGGGTCCCGAGGGTCCGGCGCGTCTCGCGGCCGGCTTCGTCGTCCGCGAGCGGATTGCCGTACACGCCGATGCTGCTCGGCGGTCCGGCCATGGCGGCCGCGAGGGTCTCGGCAAGTTCGCCGAGGTCCCGGCCGCCGTCGGTCTGCCAGAAGGCGGGCTCGTAGGATTCGCAGCCGAGAGCGCGCAGCGCCCTCGCCTTTTCGACGCACCCGCCGGAGGGCGAGCAGTCCAGGAGGGAGCCCAGGGGGGTCGGTTTCACCGGTCCGCCGCCGCGCCCGAGGCCGCCGCGCAGGCCTCGACGAGGTCCTGCACCTCGAGTCCCCGCTCAAAGTCCAGCCCGCGTTCCTCGACTGGATCCTCGCCGCCTCGGGCCATCGCGAGGAAGCGCTCGTAGGTCGAGGGGACCTTCTCGGCCTCGACCGGGACGCCCGTCGCGCCGGGAGCGTCGAATTTCAGGAGCGTTGAGCGCGAGCGATCGAAATCGAGGTCGAGGGCCGCAGCGTCCCCACCGACGTTCAAGCCGAAGGAATCGAGATGGCCCTCGGCCCGATAGCTTCCCGAAACGGAGGCCTCGACGGCACCGGCGGAGATCCGGGCGGAGAAGGAGTCGAAGGAGGGGCCGCCCGTCAGCTCGACGCCGGACTCGGAGGGAGCGTCGAACCGCCGCGCCGAGCAGGACCCGACCTCGCCCGGGCCCAGGACGAGCAGCAGCGCGTCGAGGACGTGGCTTCCGAGATCGCCCAACGCGCCGAACGTGGACAGCGATTCGGAGAGACGCCACGCCCAGCGGGGCGAGCGTCGCCAGTCGCCCCAGGCATCCTGCAGAAGCCAGCTTTGCCGGTAATGGAACTCGGCCGTGCGCGGCGTCCCGATGTGGCCGCTCTCGATCAGGCGGCGCGCGAGGCTGAGAAGTCCCCCGTTGCGCTTGGAGAAGTTGACGAGGGCCGGGACGCCCGCGCGCGCGGCAGCCTCGGCCATGGCGGCGGCGTCGGAAAGCCGCCGCGCCAGGGGCTTCTCGCAGAAAACCGGCAGGCCCCGGTCCAGGGCCGCGAGGACCGGCTCGCGGTGGTAGCCGTCGTAGGCGGCCACCGACACGGCGTCGACCGCGCGCGAGGCGGCCATGTCCGCCGGGTGGGCGAAAAATCTGCCGATTCCGTTCGCGGCGGCGAACTCGCGGGCCTTCGCCTCCGAATGGTCGCAGACGGCCGCGACGCGGACTCCCGCGATCCCGGAGAATCGCCTAACGTGATATTCCGCCATGGCGCCCGCGCCCACGATGCCGATGCGCAGAGGCGCCCGCCCGACGGTCAGCACGGCGGCGCCCGCGGGCCAAAATCGGCGGCCCTCGCGGTCGACTCCCGCACGACGAAGCCCGTCTCCAGCCACTTCTGGACGGGCCAGGCCGTGCCGCCCTCGAGAAAATCGATGAGAAGCCGGACCCCGACGGCCCCGGACGTCGACACGGGATTGTCCACCGTCGACAGGGCGGGCATGACGTCCTGCGCCGGGAACAGATTGTCGTAGCCGATCACGGAAAGGTCGCGGGGCACGGAGAGCCCCTTCTCGGCGCAGTAGGCCAGCACGCCGAAGGCCGCCCGGTCCGAGCTCGTCATGATGAGGCTCGGCCTTTCGCCCGAATCGAGAAGCCGTCCGGCCCCGCGGTAGCCCGAGCTGCGCGAAAAATCGCCTTCGACGATGCGCGATCCCATCCCGAATTCCCCGCAGAGCGACTCGAAGGCCTGGAGCCGGTCGATCGCGTTCCTGAACGCCTTGTCGCCGGTGATGTAGCCCAGCATTCTGTGCCCGAGATTGTAGGCATGGGAGAAGGCCATCCTCATGCCGGACCGCGGGATCGCGTCCACCGAGGAAAGACCTTCGTAGTAATTGTTGATGAGGACGAAGGGCACGCCGGCCTCGACGAGGTCGAGGAAGGGAGAGCAGTCCGCGGGTGTGACGGCGAACACGAGGCCGTCGACGGTCTTGGAGCTCACCAGCGCGAAGAGTTCCGAGGCGGGCCGGCCGACCTTGTTCGGCACGATCATCACCGAATAGCCGCGCTCCTCGGCTCCCAGCACGACGCCGTCGAGCAGGGCGGGAAAGTAGGGACGCGAGAAGGTCGGAAAGGCTTCGTACTCGGGCACCACGAGGCCTATCGTGCAGGTCTTCTTACGCGCGAACAGCGCGGCCTGGCGCGAGGGGATGTAGCCGAGACGGCGGGCCGACTCGCGCACCTTGGCCTTGATCGCCTCGGTTATGAGCGGCGAGTCGTTGAGCGCCCGAGATACCGTGGATTCGGCTACGCCCGCGTGGCGGGCGACGTCTGCGCGCGTGGCTTTGTCGATGGCGGCACTCCAGACCCCAGTATACAACGGCGGCCCGCGGCGTATCAATTCGCCCGCCTGCGGCCAGAACCTAGCCCTCGCGGGCGAAGGCCGCCATGGCCTCGACGTTGCCCGGCGGAGACTCGCGAGGCAGCTCGCATCCGGCACCGACGATCCAGGCGGGCGCCGCCGCGGCGTGACAGCGGGCGAGGGCGTCCCGAACGCCGGCAGGGTCGCCGCGGGCGATGACCGCCACGGGGTCCGCGTTGCCTAAAAGGACGCGGGAGGGGCCCAGGATGCGCCGGGCCTCGGCCAGGTCCACCATCGAATCGAGGTCGAGGATGTCCCACGCGAGGCCGCCGAGCGCGCCCAGGATGGCGTTGGTGTCGCCGCAGATATGGAGCCGCACGAGTCCGCCGGCGGCGTGGATCGCGTCTATATAGCGGGCGGTGCGGGGAGCGGAGAACTCGGCGTAGATCTCGGGCCCCACCAGGGACGAGGCCGCGTCGCCGATGCCCACGATATCGGCCCCTGCCCGGATCTGCGCCAGCGCGAAGTCGATCTCCATGGCGGTGACGAAATCCATCACCTCGTTCACGAAGGCGGGGTCGTCGTAGAAGTCCAGCATGAGCCGTTGGAGCCCTCGCAGGTCGGCGGCTTCCGCGCAGGGCCCCTCGACCCAGCCTTCGACGATGAGATCGCCTCCGCAGCGCGCCTTCAGCCCCTCAACCGCCGCCAGGCGATTCGCGGCTCGCGGCCGCGAGCCGGGGACGGGAAGCTCGAGTCCGCCGAATCGGCTCTTGTCGGCCAGAAGCGGATTCTCCTCGTCGTTCGCGGGAGGCCGGTCGTCGAACCACACCACCTTGGATCCGAGGTCCGAGGACTCCACGCAGGGGTCCGAGATGGCCGAGACGTGATCGAAGCCGAAACGCTCGGCCGTCGCGGTCTGGCCCTCGACCAGGGTCCGCCAGTCCGTGGCGTACTCGCGGTAGGGCCGCGCGAGCTGGTCCGCGGCCAGCGACATCGTGATGGGCATGAGGGGAATCGCATCCGTCCTCTGGCCGCGCATCAGTGCCATGACACGCTGGCGCCCCGTCATCGATAATTCGGCCATAGACACCTCCTGCCGCTCACTGTTCGATGCAGGGACCAATGGCGGCATGGAACGACATTCGCACGGATAGCGGCCGTCTACAAGGGTCGCCTCGGCCTGTCTCGCCCGTCGCGAAATCGGGCCGGATATCCGGGCGGCCCCGAACGCCGCCGCGGCCGATGGATCGCGGCGGCCCGGAGGAGTGTTTCTAGAACATCGATTTGGGATCGTAATACTGCTTGGCGTTTTCCTTGGTGATGAGCTCGGCCGCGATGATGATCTCCGAGGGGAGCTTCTGGTTGAAGCCGGGCAGATTCTGACCGCGCACGCCGAGAAGGGCGAGGTGGATCGCCGGGTAGATCATCGAGGGCGGATAGGTGACGTCGGCCCTGACGAGGGGATCGCCGTCCATGACCCGCTTGATCATCTGCTTGGATCCGGCGCCGCCGACCATGAGCTTGATGTCGTTGCGCCCCGACTCCCTGTACGCCTGCAGGACGCCGATGAGGACATCGTCGTCCTGGGCCCAAACGGCGTCGATGTGCGGATACTTCTGCAGATAGGTCTGCATGACCTCGAGACCCTTCTCGGTGCTCCAATTGGCGGGCTGGGAATCCAGTATCCTGATCCCCGGATACTTGGACTTCATGACATCGTCGAAGGCCTGTACGCGCTCGGTGTTGATCACGCTCGGGATGCCTTCGAGGACGACCATGTCGCCCTTGCCGCCCATCGCGGCGCCCATATACTCGGCGGCCACCTTGCCTAGCCCCGGATTGTCGCCGGCTATATAGACGTCCTGCACCGGGTCAGTGAGGCCGCGATCCACCGACACCACGTAGATGCCGTGTTCCTTGGCCTTCTTGATCGTGGGCGTGATGGTCGAGGAATCGTAAGCGAGCACGACGAGGGCGTTGAT
>JAJXZP010000068.1 GCA_021779995.1 bacterium
CTCGGGCTCCGGGAAGTCTACCATCCTCAAGATGGTGTATCGCAGCTACCTGCCGGGCTCGGGCAGGATACTCTACGACTCCGCGCTCCTCGGGTTCGTCGACCTCTGCGCGCTCACGGACCGGGAGGTGATCGGTCTCAGGGATCGCGAGATAGGCTATGTCAGCCAGTTCCTGGGGGCCGCGCCCAGGAGCACGTCGCGCGGCATGGTCGAGCGGGCCATGCTCAACGCCGGATTCGGGCCCGGCGAGGCGCGGGCGCAGACAGAGGATATGCTCTCGTACTTCGAGATCTCCCCGACGCTGTGGGACGGCTACGTCGGCACGCTCTCCGGGGGGGAGAAGCTCCGGCTGAACCTCGCCCGGGCGATGGCGAAGAAGCCGCGGCTCCTTCTCTTGGACGAGCCGACCGCGAGCCTCGATCCCCACGCCAAGGCTCGCGTGCGCGACCTCCTCATGAAGCTCAAGGCCGAGGGCGCCACGATGCTCGGCATCTTCCACGACATCGCGTTCATGGACGGGCTGTGCGACCGGGTGTACCCCATGGAGCTCGGCAGGTTCAGGGAGCCCGGCGATGCTCGGTGACCTGCACGTGCATACGCGATACTCCGACGGCTCCTACTCGATCCGGGAGGCGCTCGGGGAAGCGCGCCGTCGCGGGCTCGACTATATAAGCTTCACGGACCACGATCGCCTCGAGCAGAACGCCGAGGCGGCCGCCCTCGCGCCGGAGTTCGGGATCGACTACGTGTCCGGCATCGAGATATCCGGCAAGAACCCCGCGACCGGCAGGAAGGTGCACATACTCGGCTACTACTGCCGCTCTGATTCGGGTGACCTCGCCGCGCTCTGCGATCCGCTCCTCGAGGAGCGGGACGCGCTGACGCGCGAGAGCATCGGCCTCCTCGCCTCGAAGGGCTGGCCCCTCAGCCTCGAGGAAGTGATGGAGGCGACCGGCAGTCCTTCCATCCTCTACAAGCAGCACGTGATGGTGCTCCTCGTAGCGAAGGGGCTGGCCTCCGAGGTGTACGGGCCGGAGTACCACCGCATCTACGACAAAGGCGGAGTCTTCGGGAAGGACATCGCCTATGTCGACCCGCGCCGAGCGGTGGGCGCGGTCCGCGCGGCCGGCGGCATCCCGGTGCTCGCCCATCCCGGGCAATACGACTCCTGGGACATCGTGGACGACCTCGTCGCGGAAGGGCTGGCGGGGATCGAGTTCTACCACGAGAGCCACGCGGAGGCGGATTACGAGCGCCTCGTCGCGATCGCGCGCCGGCATCCCTCGCTCGTCAGGACCGGCGGCTCGGACGACCACGGCCGCTTCGGCTCGATCCACGCCATGGGCGAGATACGGGCGCCCTTCGGCTGCATCGAGCGGCTCAAGGATATCTCGCGGGGACCTGAGTCCCGGAAGGAGGGCTGACCATGGCCGTGCTCGAGATACACAATCTCACGAAGTACTACAAGGCGCATCTCGCCCTCGACGACGTGAGCCTGAAGCTGCGCTCCGGGGAGATCGTCGCCGTGATAGGCCGCTCGGGGGCGGGCAAGACCACGCTGCTGCGCTGCGTGAACCGGATGATCGAGCCGAGCTCGGGGCGGATAGAGTTCGAGGGTGTGGACATACGGAGGCTCGGCCGGAGCGCGCTCCGGGAATATCGCACGCACATCGGCATGATCTTCCAGCACTTCAACCTCGTTCCCCGCCAGACGGTCATGGAGAACGTCCTGAACGGGCGCCTGGGGCACAAGTCGACGCTGGCCGGCATAGCGGGGATCTACTCCGCCGACGAGCACAGCATGGCCCGTTCCGTCCTCGAGCAGCTCGATCTGGCCGACCAGGCGGAAAAGCGCTGCGATCAGCTGTCCGGAGGGCAGAAGCAGCGCGTCGGCATCGCCCGGGCGCTCGTCCAGGAGCCTCGGCTCATCCTTTGCGACGAGCCGATAGCCTCGCTGGACCCCAGGTCAGCCAAGGCGATCATGGACTACCTCTTCCGCATATCGCGCAAGATGGACATCTCGATCCTCATCAACCTCCATCAGGTGGATGTCGCCATCAAGTACGCCGACCGGATCGTGGGAATCAGGGAGGGATGCGTCGTGTTCGACGGCGACCCGAAGAATCTCAAGAAGCGCAAGGTCGCCGAGATCTACGGATGCGATGTCGATGACATTCATTTCGAGGATTCCACAGGAGGCGACGCGATGTTCAACTGAAGCCCGAGACCGCGATTCATCGTGGTATTCGATTGCCGCAACCTGATAGGAGCCAGGACCTTGTCTCGCGCCGCCTATCAGCCATCCACGAACCGGACACGAATCGTGTCAGGCGAAATCCAAAGGAGCTATACGATGAAGCGATCCACCGCACTGCTCGGGACCTTGATTGTCCCTATCATGATCCTGTCTCTTCTCGCCGGCTGCGCGAAGCCCAAGACGATCACCTTGGCATGGCTGCCGAACAATTCCGGGGACAACGAGAAAGTCTTCCGCCAGGAGTTCGACAAGGTCATCGCCGATGCCACCGGCGCCAAGGTCCAGGATAAGCTGACGACGGACTACAACATCGCGATAGCCGCGCTGGACTCGGGGGACGCCCAGCTGGGCTGGTTCGGGCCCTTCGAGTACATGACCGGGCATGCCCGGAATTCGCACGTCGTGCCGCTCGTGGTCGAGAGCGGAGATTCCGGGACCGCCCAGGACGCCCTGTACCACAGCCGCCTGCTCGTTAAGAAGGGCAACGAGAACCTCTACAAGTCCGGAAGCGGCTTCTCCATCCAGAACATCGAGGGCAAGCGGATTTCCTTCGTGTCGACGAGCTCGACCTCGGGTTTCAACATGCCCTCGGCGGCCATTCTCGCCTTCTTCCACAACGAGGACAAGTGGAAGAGCCTCTCGAAAGACGATCTGATGCAGGGCGGCAAGGACAAGTTCTTCGGCCAGGTCATGTTCTCCGGTTCTCACCAGCTTTCCTTGGCGAACCTCCTCATGGGTAAGGTCGACGTGGCCGCCGTCGACGACATCGACGTGCAGAGCTATCTCGACCTGACATCCGGCACGGCGAACCAGGAGGGCTCGGTCTATACCATCAAGAAAGGCGCGGACGCTCCCTTCGACAGCCTCGCCGGCGCCCAGTTCGTGGTCATCAAGTCCATCCCCGTGCAGAACACGCCCTTCGAGGCCAACAATGCCTTCCTCGACCAGGCGACCATCGACAAGATCACCGCGGCCCTGCTGTCGGACAAGGTCACCAACGATCCCCTGGTGTTCGCGCCCAAGGACGCGCAGGGCGCCGCATTGTTCGTCCAGCCGCACCGCTTCGTGAAGGTCGACGATTCCTGGTACGACCCGATGCGGGAGGTCCTCGGGATCAAATAGGGGTCGGGGGAGATGGAAAAGGCCGGCGCATGCCGCCGGCCCACGGTTCCTGATAGAGGTTGGGCGACATGAGTGTGGATATTCTGACCGAGCGGAAAAGGAAATCACTGCGGCTCTTCGGCCTGCTCGTCGTCTTGGCCGCCGCCTCGATCGTCGTGACCCAATACGACATCGGGAAAGGCTTCACGAGCCTCGTCAAGGCCTTCGTGTGGGGCCTCTCCAACTTCTATCCGAGCGGCGCCTCGCTGTCGAAACTCCCGGACATCCTGAAGAAATTGTGGGAGACCTTCCTCATTTCCATCGCCTCGACGGTGTCGGCCTCGCCCTTCGCCCTCTTCCTGGCTTTCATGGGCTCCCGGACGACGCGGGCGCACGGCGCCTTGACGGCCGCGGCCCGGGGTATCGGCTCCTTTTTCAGGAACATGCCCCTCGTGGCCTGGGCCATGATCCTCATGCTGGCCTTCAGCCAGAGCTCCCTGACCGGCTTCCTCGCCCTCTTCCTCGGCTCCTTCGGTTTCCTGGTCCGCGCCTTCATGGAGGTCCTCGACGAAGTCGACCCCGGCTTGATCGAGGCCTTGAAGGCTGCGGGCGCACCCTACTACTCCATCATCTTTCGGGTCGTGCTGCCCGCCAGCGCTCCCCAGATCGTGAGCTGGCTTCTCTTCATGATCGAGACCAATATCCGCGACGCGACCCTGGTCGGCTTCCTCACCGGCACGGGCATCGGCTTCGCCTTCGACGTGTACTACAAGTCCTTCAACTACCACGCGGCGAGCCTCGTGGTGATAGTGACGGTCGTCTTGGTCATCGCGCTCGAGACCGGCTCCAACGCGATCAGGAGGGTGATCCTGTGACCGGGCGGACGCGCTCCGGGCCTCGACCCCCTTCGGCCGCAAGCGATGGCTCGAAGGCGGCGATGTGGGCCACGGTGGCCGCCCTCGCGGCGATCACGGCATACGGCCTTTTCACCCTGGACAGCAATGGCGTCAATATTCCCGACGCGATCGGGGAGACACTCAGGAATTTCCGCACGATCTTCCTCCACCCGGAAAGCAGGCGGCTGAGCGCGGGGGCGGCCGCCTGGGAGCTGCTCCTGACGGTAGCCCAGGCGATCCTCATAACGCTGTTCAGCGGGCTCGTCTCCCTCGGCCTCGGCCTGCTGGGCGCGCGGAACCTGGCGCCCAAGCCCCTGACGCAGGCGATCAAGGCGGTGATAGCCGTGGTACGGGCCATACCCTCGATCCTCTGGGTCCTGATTTTCGCGGTCGCGGCGGGACTCGGCAGCACGGCGGCCGTCCTCGGCCTCTCCATGCACTCCATCGGATACCTGACCAAGGCCTACGCGGAGTCCTTCGAGAGCCTGGACTACGGCGTCGTCGAGGCCTTGCAGGCCGTCGGGGCGAATTGGTGGCAGATCGTCTTCCAGGCGGTGCTGCCGTCCTCCTCGACCTATCTCCTGTCCTGGACCTTCCTGCGCTTCGAGATGAACTTCACGAACGTGGTGGCGATGGGGGCGGCCGCGGGTGCCGCCGGCATAGGCTTCGACCTCTTCATGGCGAGTTCGCTCTACTTCGATCTCGGGGAATTGGGCCTCATCACCTACTTCGTCCTGGCCTTCGCGATACTGCTGGAGATCGTCGCGATCAGAGTCAAGGCCGTCCTCAAGGAGCGATAGCGCGGGATCTTCCTCATTGCTCACGAAAAGGGATTTTCCGGGGATCATCCATCTGCCGGTCGTGTCGATGCCTGTGCGTATGGCTTCACCTTCGCTGCCTGCCCCGGCGCCGAGCTCGACACGAGCATCGCGCGGGCCAGGGAATCCATGGAGGCGCCGAGCCCGCGCCCAGGGCGGCACGGGGGGCCGTGGAGGCGCTCGCGAGGAGTGCTCCGCTCTCATCCACGGCCGCGGCTGAGGATGCGGGCGGCGGTCTCCCCGCCTCAGTCCCGCCCGTAGGCCTCCTTGAGGGCGGCGAGGTCGAGTTTCTTCATGGCGAGGAAGGCCGAACTCACCCTGGCCGCCCGAGCCCGGTCCGGCGAGCTCATCATGCGGCCGAGCTCCCGCGGGACGATCTGCCAGGAAAGCCCGTAGCGGTCCTTGAGCCATCCGCACCGCTCGGCCTCCGGCCGGGCCGAGAGCCGGGCCCAGAGGCGGTCGATCTGCTCCTGATTCTCGCAGTGCACCATGAAGGAGATGGCCTCGTTGAAGGCGAAGCCGTGATCGTAGGCGCTGTCCATGGCGGCGAATTGCTGGTCCTCCAGGCGGAAGGCCGCATGCTTGACGAGCCCTTCCGCGTTCGGCGCCTCGCCGGGACCGTAGTCGAGGATGTGGTCGATCCGGGAGCGGCCGAAAATCGAGGCGTAGAAGGCGACGGCCTCCTTGGTCTTGCCGCACTGCTCGCCCACGAACATGAGGGTGGGCGTGATGCGTTGGCCGACGGGCCCGCCCGAAAGCATGAGCTGCCAGGAGAGGCCGAAACGGTCGATGACCCAGGCGTAGCGGTCTGAGAAGGGATAGGCGCCGAGCGGCATGAGCTCGGACCCGCCCTCGCGCAGCGCGCTCCAGATCCGGTCCACCTCCTCTCGGTGCCCGAGGGCGACGAGGAAGGATACGGCCGGCGTGAACCGGAACTCGGGGCCGGCCGACAGGAAGGAGAACTCCTGGCCGGCGAGGATGACCGACAGCGTCTCGACCTCCCCCGAGGGCGTGTCCGAGATCTTCGAGCTGCCGGCGAGCGAGGAGTCGGGGAAGAGCGAGGTGTACAGCCGCGCCGCCTCGGCCCCCCTGCGATCGAACCAGAGGTGGGGAACTATCGTCTGCATCGACTTCCTCCTTGTCCGGCGAGAGGCGGCCGATCTGCGCCTCGCGGCGCCCGGGGCCCCCTCGCCCGCCTTGGTCACCAATATACTCACGTTCGAGACTCCGCGGCCTGGTCCCGCGGCGAAGGCCGCGAGGCCATGCTATAATGAGGTTCCGGCGCATGAAGGCGCCCGGGAGGGGATGCCGAGGATGGAACGACAGGGCTGGGGGTTCGCGGAGCTGTCCGCCCCGCGGAAGACCCTCATCGCGGGCTAGGCGACATGGAAGCACTGGCAACCAGATGGCTGTCCCGGATCAGGCGGGCTGCCGGGATGGGCGCTTTCGATGGCGGCCGCGACATCCGATCCCTTCCGACCTTCTTCACCAAGAGCACGCCGGTCAAGATCTACCTCCTGGCCATCCTGGCCGTCACCTATTTTTTCGCGCTGGCCTTCTATCCCCTGCTGGATCTCGGCCCCGGGGCCCATCCCTACCTGCGGGAGACCTACATCGGCTGCATCGGGATTTCCGTGGCGCTCAGCTGCCTGGCTCTGCTCTCGCGGTCGGAAATCGGGCTGGCCGCGACGACGATCCTGCGCTGCTACGTGCTGGCGATTCTCGGCTACGGACTGGGCGCCTACCTGACGACCAAGCTGGTCCTGGGCATAGGGCTGGTGGTCGAGATCGGCGTCCTCTGCGGCGCTCCCCTGAATCTGGGGCTCTCCGCTCTGGTGATAGCGCTCATGGCGCTGATGCAGATATTTCCGGTTTTTTTCGGGTTCAGCACCGTGGTGGAGACGCCCGCCTATCCCCGCGTGGACGAGATCGCCGTGCTCGGTCTGGTGCTCTCCTTCGCCGCGCTCGTGACGTCCTGGATCGACCGCCTATGCAAGTCCCAGGAGGAATTGGAGGACGCGCTGCGCATACAGGTCTCCAATATCGACAAGCTGGCCGAGCTCAACAGCAGGCTGCAGGGCTACGCCCGCACGATCGAGGAGGAATCGGCCGAGCGCGAGCGGAACCGGATCAGCCGGGAGATCCACGACATCTCCGGCTACATCTTCACGAACCTCATCGCCCTCATGGACGCGGCGGGAAGCATGAAGCGCGACGACCACGCCGCGCTCACCGAGCTCCTGGTCACCGCCCGGAGGCAGGCGCAGGAGGGTCTGCAGGAGACGCGAGGCGCCCTGCGCAGGCTCCGGAACGAGGACCTGCGGCTGGTCGAAAGCGCCCAGGCCATCCATAGGATCGTCGCCATCTTCCGCACGGTGGCAGGCATCGAGGTGGACCTGAACCTCGGCAACCTTCCCCACCGCCTTCCCGGAGGATTCAGCCTCGCCCTGTACCGCACCGTGCAGGAGGCGCTCACCAACGCGGTCCGGCACGGCCGGGCGACCAGGGTGCGCGTCAATTTCTGGGTCGAGGACGACACCGTGCTCCTGGCCATCAGCGACGACGGCCAGGGCGCCTTCGAGGTGGTCAAGGGCATCGGCATAACGGGCATGGAGGAGCGCATCGGCGCCCTGGGCGGCTCCGTCGAGATCGGCCGGAGCGTGGAAGGCGGCTTCGCTCTGAGCGTCCGGGCGCCCCTCGCCGCGGCGCGGAAAGAGGAAGGGAGCGTACGCTCATGATCAGGGTGCTCATAGCCGACGACCAGCGTCTGTTCCTGGAGAGTCTCTCGACCTGCCTGCGCAACTACGCCGAGGACATCGAGGTGGCGGGCCTGGCCGCGAACGGCGAAGAGGCCTTCGAGAAGGCCATGGAGCTCCGGCCGGACGTCATTCTCATGGACGTGCACATGCCGCTCGTCGACGGCGTGGAGGCCACGCGCCGGATCAAGGAAAAGCTGGGCGAGGTCCGCATCATCATACTCTCGACCTACGACGAGGACGACTACGTGCGCACGGCGCTCAAGGCGGGGGCCGCGGGCTACCTCCTCAAGGACATCTCGCCGACCGAGCTCATCGCGAGCATCCGGGCCCTGAAGAGCGGCACGGTCCAGATCTCCCCGAAGATCGTGGCCAAGCTCATGACGAGCATCCTGGCCGAGGAGCCGACCCCCGCGCGCCGGCTCGCCGAGGAGTTCGAGTGGTTCGACAGCCTGACCTCGCGCGAGCGCGAGGTCTTCTCCCTGATCGCCCGGGGCTGCGACAACGGGCAAATCGCGGAAACCCTCCACATGGCCGAGCATACGGTGCGGAACCACGTCAGCGAGATCTACTCGAAGCTCGGCGTCGAGGACCGCTTCCAGATCATCCAGCTCGCGAACAAACTGCGCTATCACGCCTGAACGGCGCCGCCCGAAGAGCGCCGCCCGGGACCGGGACAAATGTACCGGGTCTAACCGCCTCCGGACGTGACAGCTGTCTCTTGCGGATTTCCCGGAATGCCGCAAGAATCATAAGGCGCCGGACCCATGGCGCATCACACCTGTCAAGGAGGCATCCCGTGAAGAAAAAATTGTTCATGACGATCGCGGTCGTGCTGGCTTTCTCGTTCATGCTCGGAACCCTCTCGTCCTGCGGTTCCAAGCCGG
>JAJXZP010000040.1 GCA_021779995.1 bacterium
GAAGCCCAGTCGCTCTCGGGCAAGCCCAAGGCCCTCCAGGCCCAGCTCTTCTCGGAACGCTTCGCCGATCCGGCCGCTCGGCGAGTCGAGTGGGAGAGCATCCACGAGGGCGAGGAATCCTTCGAGCTGCGATGCGGCAGCCT
Source organism: bacterium (assembly GCA_021779995.1). Taxonomy (GTDB): domain Bacteria; phylum Spirochaetota; class Spirochaetia; order Treponematales; family Rectinemataceae; genus JAJXZP01. The sequence continues at coordinate 144 of JAJXZP010000040.1, forward strand.
GCGCATCTCGGTCGACAAGCGCAGCGCGACGGTCTCGGCCTACCGGGACGAGCTGCTCATCCACGGCGGCCGGATCGGGGACGCGGACATGGTCCTCCCGAGCTACCCGCTGCGGGTTCAGCAGGACGCCCAGGGGAAGACCCGCGGAGGCAAGTTCAACTTCAGGCTGGAAGCGGGCGACGCCTTTTTCGGGCTCGGAGAGAAGAGCGGGCTCCTCGACAAGCGGAACCGGAGCTTCAAGCTCTTCAACCGCGACGCGCTCGCGTACGACGCGGCCTTCAGCGACCCGCTCTACAAGTCGGTGCCCTTCTTTCTGAAGGCGAACCGCGAGGCGGGGGGAGTCTGCGGCCTCTATTTCCCCAGCCTGCTCGTCGACGAGGTCGACTTCGGGGTGGAGAGCCGCTTTTTCTACAGCGTCAGCATGCAGGGAGGACCCTTCGGCTATTTTCTCATGGCCGGGGAGAGCTATGCCGAGCTGCTCGGCACCTACGCCGAACTTGCGGGGAAGCCGGCCCTCCCGCCCCTGTTCTCCTTCGGCTACCTCGGCTCGAGCATGGCCTACACCGACCCCGACGACGCCCGGGAGCGCACGCTCGCTTACTTCGACCGGGTCGAGCGGGAGGACATTCCCTGCGAGGGCATGTACTTCTCCTCGGGCTACGCGAAGGCCGACAATGGCGAGCGCTACACCTTCGTCTGGAACCGGAGGAAGTTCCCCGATCCGGCGGGTTTCCTCGGATCCCTGCGCAAACGGGGCTACCGGATCTGCTGCAACGTCAAGCCGGGCTTCCTCACGACCCACCCGTGGTATTCGGAGCTCTCCCGCAGGGGTGTCTTCGTTCGCGATCCGAGCGGCGAGCCCTTCATAGGCTATTATTGGGGCAACAGCGCCTCCTTCGTGGACTTCTCGAGCGAGGAAGGCCTGCGCTGGTGGACCGAGGCGCTCACGGAGCACATCATCCGCCAGGGCTCGACCGGAGTCTGGAACGACAACAACGAGTTCGAGCTCGAGGACGAGGCCTTGCCGGCCCAGGAGTACCGGCGCATCCTGCCCGTCCTCATGGCCAAGGCCTCGTACGACGCGCTCCGGGCGCGGAATCCCGGCAAGCGACCCTGGGTCATCAGCCGCTCGGGCTATGCCGGGATCCAGCGCTACGCCCGCACCTGGACCGGCGACAATGTCTCGAGCTTCCACGCCCTGCGGCACAACCTGGCCATGGGCCTCAACCTGGGCTTGAGCGGCATACCGATGTACGGCCACGACATCGGCGGGTTCGTCGGGCCGACGCCCACTCCCGAGCTCCTCGTCCGCTGGAGCCAGAGCGCGGTCTTCCAGCCGCGCTTCGTCATGCACTCATGGAAGGCGGACGGACGGGCCACCGAACCCTGGATCTACCCTGAGACGCGCGAGATCCTCGTCTCCCTCATCCGCGAGCGGTACCGCTTCCTGCCCTACATCTACAACCTCGCCATCGAGGCCTCGCTGACGGGCATCCCGATCGAGCGGGCCCTCGCCCTCGAGTTTCCCGGCGACCGGGACCTGTCCTACGACAACCTCGACCGCATGTGCGGACACGAGATCCTCGTCCCGGCCCCTCCCGCGGAGGGAGCGACCTCGGCCAAGCTCCGCCTCCCCCGGGGCGCGGATTGGTACGATCCCGACGCCGAGATTCTGTGGCAGGGAGGACGCGCGCACAGCCTCGACTATCCCTTGGACAAGCTGCGCTACCTCCTCCGGGCGGGCTCTATCGTGCCCACCGACCCCCAGCCTTCGCGGACGAGGCTCGGCGGCTTTCCCGAGATACTTTTCATTCTCACCCCGCCCGCCGAGTCGGCGGCCCTGCCGAGCGTCTATCGGGAGGATGACGGAGAGAGCGACTTCGAGGAAGGCTCGCACCTGGACTATCGCTTCAGCTTCGTCCGCCTCGGTCCGGAGCGCTGGCGCCTCGAGGGGCGTCGCGAAAGCCCCGCCGGGGCGGGGCCTGGCGGAGCTCGTGTCTGGCGCTTCTCCCTCCCGGAGGGTTTCTTCTTCATGGAGGGGGAGTCCGCGACGGGCAGGGATGCCTCGCTCCGCTTCGACGATCCACCGGAAGAATTCGCGTTAGATTTCAAGGGTACCTTCGTTCGCGGTTAGGTCTAACGAAGCGACGCAGGAGCGGCGGAGAACGATTCATTCCGTCGACCCACAGCGCGCGCGGCGTGAGGCCGAGGGGGCATCGTGGTCGAATCGAGGAGAGTGGCGGTGGTGACCGGAGCATCCTCGGGTGTGGGAAGGGCCGTGGCGAAGGGCTGCGCCCTCGCGGGCTTCCACGTCGTGCTCGTCTCGCGGGACCAAAGGCGGGGCGAGGCCGTGGTCCAAGCGCTCGCCGCGGAGACGGGAAGCGGGGAGCTCGAGTGGCAGGGCGCGGATCTGGGCGACCTCGACTCGGTTCGCGATCTCGCCGAGAGGATCCGCGGGGCTCACGAGTCGATCTCGATACTCTCGAACAACGCCGCGGCGCTCTCGCTCGGAAGGGAGGAGAGCCCCCAGGGCATTGAGCGGACCTTCGCCACCAATTACCTCGGCCACGCCCTCCTCGCCAGGCTGCTGGTCGAGCCGCTCTCGCGCGGCGCCCCGTCCCGTGTGATCACGGTTTCCGGCCACCCGCGGACCATAGCCAGGGCGCGGCTCGACTTCGACGATCTGACGCTCCGCGGCCGCTATTCCGCGCTGAGGGCCACCCTCAACGCCGCGCTCGCCCGGGTACTCTTCACGGTGGAGCTCGCGGAGCGGCTCGAGTCCCGGAGCATCGCGGCCTACACCTTCCACCCGGGCTTCGTCCGCTCTTCGCTACCCTCGAACCTGCCCTTCCTGCCCCGAATTCTCGGGATGGCGGCCATGCGCCTCCTGAGTCCGGAATGCCCCACCGGCGTCATGCTCGCCGTCGAGGATACCGTGCCGGGACCGAGCGGCTCGTTCTTTCTCGGAAGGAAAGCCGTGGATTTCCGACCCGGATACGATGTGCGTTCGGAAGCCCGGCGCCTGTGGGCCGCGACGGAGTCGCTCCTGTGACGCTGTAAGGGTGGTCGGTAATGCCCACCCGATTAGATCCCAATGCGGCTCGTTATCGTGAGCCCCGATATGCAACCGTGGTTTGAAAAGAAGCCTCGAACCCATGGTTGGACATTCGTCGCCTTGGCGACCTGCGATACCGCCGTCCCGTTCCGGCTTTCACCGGAACGGGCGTCAAACCACGTCTTCCGGACCGCGGAACTCTACTTTCGAAGTTTCGCGTCAATCCATAAATCCAACATTTTTAACGCCCGGTCTGATCGGCGAGTACGCCGATCAGGAGCGCAGGGAAGGGGTTGAATGTGGTCGCCTTCGGCGACCTGCGCTACCGCCGTCCGGTCCCGGCTTTACAGCCGGGACCGGCGTCAAACCACGTCTTCCGGACCGCGGAACTCTACTTTCGAAGTTTCGCGTCAATCCATAAATTCAACATTTTTAACGCGCGGTCCGCGGTCCGGAAGACGGGGATGCCGAGGCGCTCGAATTCGTCGGCCAGGGGATCGTAGAGGGCGCCGACGTCGATGACGACGACCCAGGGTTTGTCCGTCGCGGCCATGAGCTGGCCGTAGCGGGCGGGCAGGGCGTCGGGCTTGGTGACGTCTTCGCCGTGGACGCCGGGGGCGGCGGCGAGGCTGTTCATGGCCACGGTGAGGGGCACGTCGCCGACGATGCCGCAGTCGACGTTCGGGTCTTCCATGACCGCGCGGAAGGCGGCGTCGTAGCCGCCGTCGCCGGCCATGGGGGTGAGGTCGATGGGGTTGTGGACGTCGACGATCTCGCTGATCTTCGCCTCGGCGAAGGCCTTCTCGAGCTTGGCGGCGGTGGGAGCCGTGAAGCTCGCGAGCTGGAGGGCGCCGAGGTTGTCGGCGAAGGCGACGCACTCGAAGCCGGCGTTGGACACGGCGCCGAGGCGGCGGCCGCCGGCCTTCTTGCCGCCGAGGAGGGCGAAGGTGGTGAGGGCGTCGTCGAACTCGTCGAGGGTCTCGGCCACGATGACGCCGATCTGCCGCAGGAGCGAGCGCGTCACGGGGTAGTCGCCCGCGATGCTCGCCGTGTGGCTGGCGCTCGCGGCGGCTCCCGCGGCGGTGCGGCCGGCGCGGTAGAAGATGACGTCCCGGCCCGAGTCGACGATCTTCTTGCAGGCCCGGAGGGTCTTCTCGCCGTCCAGCGGCTTGAAGCCCTCGACGTAGACCGCGAAGAGCTCGAGCTCCTCGTCGTCCGCGAGCCGCTCCAGGTAGTCGCCGATGGTGACGTCCATCTGGTTGCCGCAGGTGATGACGTACTTGGCGTTGACGAGGGGATGCTTGGAGATGCGGCAGATGGCGAAGGCGCCGGACTGCGACACGACGGCCACGGGGGCGACCCGGCCCTTGGGCATGGGCAGCTTGTACTCGGGGATGAAGAGGGTGTTGTACTTGCCGGGCACGGAGCGCACGCCGAGGCAGTTGCCGCCGTTGATGAGGGGGCCGCCTCCGAGCGGGTCGCCCGAGGCGGCGCCCGAGGCGGCGCTTGCGGCGGCGCCCGAGGCGATGCCGGAGCGCGAGTTTTCCAGGGCCGTGCGCATGCGTGCGACGATGGCCTCGGTGCCGGTCTTCTCTTCGAGTCCGCCGGGGATGACGATGACGCTCTGCGCCTTGTCGGTCTCGGCGATCTCGGCGATGCATTGGGGCGCCTGGGAGGCCGGGATGACGAGGACGAAGAGATCGACCTTCTCGGGCAGGGAGGCGACGTCGGGTACGCAGCGGCAGCCGTCGATCTCGCTCGGGCCCTGCTTGACGACGTAGAGCCGCTTCGGGTCGAAGCCGTTCTGAAGGAGGTTGCGCAGGATGATGCGGCCGTTGTTCATGCCCTTCTCGGAGACGCCGATCACCGCGGCGCTCCGGGGCTTCAGGAGCTTGTCGATCTTGGCCAGGGGGCGCCGGGCCTGCTTGAGGTTGACGATCTGGCCGCCCTGGATGCCGAGCTCGCCCGCGCTGCCGGCGCCGATAGCCGCGCCGCCGGGCTCGCCGACCTTGACGAGGACGTCGAGCGCCACGAGGCGTGCGGTCCCCTCGGAGGCCGTGCCCGCGATGACGAAGGGATTGACCTCGAACTCGAGAATCCCCATCGCCGCGAGTGTGGGCGCGGCCTTGACGAAGACCTCCACCACGTCGACTATGCGCGAGGCCCCGATGGCCGGCTTCGTGTTGCGCAGTCCGCCCGAGACGAGGGTGGTGACCGCGTTGCGCGACAGCTCGCGCTCGATCGCCGAGCGGTCGGCCGTGACGGGCGAGAAGAAGGCATTGGCCGCGCCCGCCTTGAAGGTGGAGGCCAGGAACTCGGTGTAGATGCCGCCCGGGCCGAAGGAGATCACCGGGCCGAAGTCCTTGGCGAAGCGCAGGCCCGCGATCATCTCGTGGCCGAGCCGGGGCTCGTAGGGCACGAACTCGTTGACCGTGTAGCCGTCGACCCGCTGGCTCGTGAACGTGGCCTCCATGGCGGCCATGGCCGCGCGGATGTCCTCGACCCGGTTCGGGACGATGGCCACGCCGCCGACCTCGGTCTTATGCAGGATCTCGGGGCTGATGACCTTGACCACCGCCCGCTCGCCGGGGAAGGGCGCGAGGCCGGCCAGCCCGGCCGAGCCCTTCACGAAATGATGGCGGGGCGCCTCCAGGCCGAGGGCTGCCAGGAGGCCGAGGCCCTCCACCTCGGTGAGCGCGTCGCGCCCCTCGGAGCGGACGCGTTGCACGATGTCACTGATTCGCTGTTCGTCCATGCTCGAATGCCTTCAGGTTCGCGGCCACGACGGCCTCGCCCTTGCGGGCGAAGGTGTCGGCGATGGCCTTTTCGATGCTCTCGACCTTGAGGGGAAGGAGCTTGGCTGCGGCGCCCACGAGGACCATGTTGGCCGCGCGCGCGTTGCCGGCCTCGCGGGCCATGGCGTCGGCGTCGAGCATGGTGGCCTTGGGCAGGGCCCTGATCTCGCCGAGCACCGCCTCGAGGTCGGGGTAGTTCGGGATGTTCTTGATGGGCGCTGTGGCGGTGACCACCTGACCCGTCTTCGCGAGCCAGGGCAGGTAGCGCAGGGCTTCGAGGGGCTCGAAGGCGAGGATGAGCTGGGCGCTCCCCTTGGGTATGAGGGAACTCGCGATGGGCGAATCCGAGATGCGCAGGTGGGCGAGCACCTCGCCGCCCCGCTGGGCCATGCCGTGGACCTCGGACTGCTTGACCTGGAGGCCCTGGGCCATCGCGGCCTGGGCGATCACGACCGAGACGGAGATGCCGCCCTGGCCGCCGACTCCGCAGAGGATGATGTCGTACTTCATGCCTTCCTCGCTTTCTTCAGGTACTCGAGGCACTCGCGGAACGCGATGACCACGGAGACGCCCTCGTAGGCGAGCTCGCGCCTCATCATCTCGACGTTGGCCGCGTGGTCCGCCCGATGGGCGCGCACCACGTGCACGTGCTCGGGGGGTACGCCGACCGCCAGGGCGATGGCCTTGAGCTTCTCGGAGGACATGATCGTGGGCTGGGCCCCGGTCATCGCGGTGGTGCCGTTGTCGACGATCATGATCTTGACGTTCGTGTTGTGCGACACCGCGTCGACGAGGTTCGGGATGCCCGAATGGAAGAAGGTCGAGTCGCCGATGACGCCGACGGCGGGGGTGAGGCCGGCCTCGGCCGCGCCGCGCGCCATGCCGAGTGAGGCGCCCATCTCGACGACCGTCTCGACCGCCTCGTAGGGCGGCAGGGCGCCGAGGGTGTAGCAGCCGATGTCGCTGTTGACCGTGTGCAGCGGGTAGTCCTCGAGCGCCTCCTTGAGGAAGGCCAGCGAGTCGCCGTGGGGACAGCCCTGGCAGAGCTGGGGCGGCCGGCCCGGGATGACGAGGTCGCGGCAGGCCTGGCCCTCGCGGGGCGGAAGGCCGAGGGCCGGCCGGATGTTGTCGGGGTCGAGCTCGCCGGTGACCGGCACCTCACCCGACTCCTTGCCGACGATCGCGGGGCCCGTGGATCCGGCGGATCCGGCCGCCGACGCGACCCCGCGCAGCATACGCTCGACGAAGGGGTAGCCGTCCTCGAGCACGACCACCTTCTTCACGCCGGAGGCGAACTCCCGGATCTTGGCGTAGGGCAGGGGATAGCGGCCGATGTGGAGGTGGCTGGGCCTGTCCTTCATGTCGGGGAGGTTCTCGCGGTAGTAGAGCAGGGCCACGCCGGTCGTGATGACGCCGAGCTCCTTGGAGCCGGGCTCGATGAGGGCCGCGGCCTCGGACTCGGCGCGAAGCGCCTCGTACTTGCCCACCAGGCCCTTCCACAGGCGGCTGGCCACGGCGGGCATGAGGAGCCAGCTCTTGGAGTCCTCGACCTTGGAGACCGGGTTCTGGCCCTTGGGCTCGGCGAGCTTGACGGCGGCCCGGCTATGGGCGAGCCTGGTCGTGATGCGCAGGAGAACCGGGCTCGAGACTCGCTCGGAGAGCTCGAAGGCCGCGCGGGTCATGTCGTAGGCTTCCTGCTGGTCGGCGGGCTCGAAGCAGGGCACGCGGGCGAACTCGGCCACCCAGCGCGAGTCCTGCTCGTCCTGGGAGGAGTGCATGCCCGGATCGTCGGCCACGATGACGACGAGGCCTCCCTTTATCTTGACCAGGGCGGAATTGATGAAGGGGTCGGCGGCCACGTTGAGGCCGACGTGCTTCATGGACACCGTGGTCCTGCGGCCGGCGTAGGAGGCGCCCAGGGCCGACTCGTAGGCGGTCTTCTCGTTCGAGCACCACTGCGCGACGATGCCGCCCCTGCGGGAGACGTAGTCCTGGTAATACTCCATGATCTCGGTCGAGGGCGTGCCGGGGTAGGCGAAGGCCGCCGACAGGCCCGCGTGGATGGCTCCGAGGGCTATGGCCTCGTCGCCCATCAAGGTTTCGATTCCCATGTGTACCTCCCGATGGCTGTAGGGATATCAAGTGTGGACGTTTTACATTCTAATAACTGCCGCGCTCGCGGGGCCCCGCCTCCGATTTTTCGTGTCTCGCAAGCGAGGCGCGAAAAATCGGGGCGCCCCGCAAGGGTGGCCGTGTTTGAAAGAACAGTCGCACGTGATGCCCAAAGCAGGCATCGGTGCGCTATCTACTAATGCCCCGCGCGTAACCTTCGCGGTCAAGCCCAACCAGGCGCGTCCGCGATCGCCTGCGGAATCGCTCGGCGCGCGTCCGTCGGCGCCCCGCCGCGGGGCTGTCGTTGTTTGTAGGCTTCGCAGTTGCTCTCCAATTTCTTTCTCCTACATCGCAGGCGAGGCGCGAAAAATCGGGGCGCCCCGCAAGGGTGGCCGTGTTTGAAAGAACAGTCGCACGTGATGCCCAAAGCAGGCATCGGTGCGCTATCTGCTAATGCCCCGCGCGTAACCTTCGCGGTCTGGCCCAACCAGGCTCGTCCGCGATCGGGTGACGGCCGATCCGATCGCTCGGCGCGCGTCCGTCGGCGCTCGTCCGCGGGCCGACGGAATGCGGGGCGTTGCGGGGCGACAACTCGCACGGCCG
>JAJXZP010000333.1 GCA_021779995.1 bacterium
TCCACGCGGTCGCCCCCCTTCCAGTCTAGGTTGGTCTCGGTGGTCGTGGCGAAGGCCGCGTCGCGGGCCGAGGGCAGGGCGGCCTTCACGGCCTTGAGAAGCTCCACCGCCTCCTCGGCGGTGAATCCATGCAGCACGACTACTCGTTGATCCATGGCTTCGAGTGTAGACGTCGCAGGGCGCGCTCGGCAAGTGGAGTTCCGCCCGGTGCCCGATTTTCGCGGCTCGGCCGGATGAGTTGACCCTTCAGGACCCTTCCCCTATAGTCGAGCGATGCACAACTTCGGCGATTTCCTGACCATCCTCCTCCACGTCGACCGTTACCTCGTGCCGCTCATCCAGCAGTACGGCGCGCTCACCTATCTCTTCATGTTCCTCCTCATCTTCGCCGAGACCGGCCTCGTCGTCACGCCCTTTTTGCCGGGCGACTCCGTCATCTTCGCCCTCGGGGCTCTGGCTTCGGTGGGGCGCCTGGACATAGCCGCCCTCGCCGCCGTCCTCATGTCGGCCGCGGTCGTCGGCAACATGGTCAACTACGCGATAGGCGCCCGCCTCGGACCCGCCGTGTTCAGCTCCGAGCGCTCGCGCTTCTTCAGGCGGGACTATCTGGACAGGACGCACGAGTTCTACGAGCGCTACGGGGCCGTCACGGTGATCGTCGCCCGTTTCATGCCCATCATCAGGACCTTCGTGCCCTTCGTGGCCGGCATCGGCCGCATGGGCTTTCTGCGATTTTTCGTCTACAACGTGATCGGCTCGGTCTCCTGGGTGGCGCTTTTCCTCGCCGCAGGCTACTTCTTCGGGGGACTGCCCTTCGTGCGCGATCACTTCAGCGTCGTCGCCCTCGGCATCATAGCCATTTCGCTCCTGCCGCCGGCAGTCACCGCATTCCGCGCCTACCGGAGGTCGCGCACGACGAAGACCCCGGTCTCCTGATCGGCGACGGCCGAAGCTCGGGGACCACGCTCCCGCTATTGCCGGCCGCCCTCGCCGATAGTACCTTAAACGGGATATGGACTACGACCGCTACACCCTCAAGGCCCAAGAGGCCATCCAGGACGCCTCGGGAGAGGCCCGCAAGCGCGACCATTCCCAGGTCGACGTCGAACACCTGCTGCTCGCCCTGCTCAGGCAGGACGAAGGTGTCGTTCCGGCCCTGATCGACCGCGTCGGCGCCGACCGCGGCGCCATCGAGGCCGCGACCGAATCGCTGCTGTCTGAAAAACCCAAGGTCTTCGGCGAGACCTCGCAGCTCTACCTCTCGCCCTACGCCTCGACCGCCATAGCCAAGGCCGAGGCCGAGGCCGCCGCCCTCAAGGACGAGTACGTCGCCGCGGAGCACCTCCTCCTCGGCATCGTCGAGGGCGAGGGACCGGTCGCCGAGATGCTCCGCTCCCGCGGCCTCAAGAAGGAAGCCCTGCTCTCGGCCCTCAAGTCGGTCCGCGGCAACCGTCGCGTCACCGACCAGGCGGCCGAGGAGAAGTACCGCGTCCTGGAACGTTATACGCGCGACCTCACCGCCCTCGCGCGCGCCGAGAAGCTCGACCCGGTGATCGGCCGGGACGAGGAGATCCGCCGCGTGATGCAGGTGCTCTCCCGCCGCACCAAGAACAATCCCGTGCTCATAGGCGAGCCCGGCGTCGGCAAGACCGCCGTGGTCGAGGGCCTCGCGCGGCGCATCGTCGCCGGCGACGTGCCCGACTCGCTCAAGAACAAGAAGCTCCTCGCCCTCGACCTCGGCGCCCTCGTCGCCGGCTCCAAGTTCCGCGGCGAGTTCGAGGAGCGGCTCAAGGCCGTCATCGAGGAGATCGAGAAGTCCGAGGGGAAGGTCATCCTCTTCATCGACGAGCTGCATACCCTCGTGGGCGCGGGCGCGGCCGAGGGCTCGATGGACGCCTCCAACCTCCTGAAGCCCGCCCTGGCGCGCGGCGAGCTGCGCGCGGTGGGCGCCACCACCCTCGACGAGTACCGCAAGCACATCGAGAAGGACGCGGCCCTCGAGCGCCGCTTCCAGCCGGTCTTCTGCGCCGAGCCCTCGGTCGAGGCGAGCATCGCCATCCTGCGGGGCCTCAAGGAGCGCTACGAGGTGCACCACGGCGTGCGCATCAAGGACGAGGCCCTCATAGCCGCGGCCACCCTCTCCGACCGCTACATCACGAGCCGCTTCCTGCCCGACAAGGCGATCGACCTCGTCGACGAGGCCGCCAGCCGGCTCAAGATGGAGATCGAGAGCCAGCCCACGGAGCTCGACCAGGCCGAGCGCCGCCTCCTCCAGCTCACCATCGAGCGCCAGGCCCTCTCCAAGGAATCGGACCCCGCCTCGAAGGAGCGGCTCGAGCGCCTCGAGAAGGAGATCGCCGAGATCCAGGGCAAGCGCGACGTGATGCGCCTGCGCTGGCAGGGCGAGAAGGAGAAGATCGAGAAGCTGCGCAAGCTCAAGGCCTCGATCGAGGAGCTCAAGATCGAGGGCGAGCGCTACGAGCGCGAGGGCAACCTGGCCAAGGCGGCCGAGATCAAGTACGGCAAGCTCCTGGAGGCCCAGAAGAAGCTCGACGCGGTGAGCGCCGAGATGGAGAAGGAGCCCGAGGAGCGGCGTCTCCTGCGCGAGGAGGTCTCCGAGGAGGACATCGCCCGCGTCGTCTCGACCTGGACGGGCATACCGGTCTCGAAGATGCTCTCCTCGGAGGCGCAGAAATACCTCGAGCTGGAAGCTCTTCTCGAAAAGCGCGTCGTGGGACAGGACGCCGCCGTCCGCGCCGTGGCCGACGCCATCCGCCGCAACCGCGCCGGGCTCTCCGACCCCAACCGCCCCCTGGGCTCCTTCCTCTTCCTGGGCCCCACGGGCGTCGGCAAGACCGAGCTGGCCAAGGCCCTCGCGGAGTTCCTCTTCAACGACGAGAAGGCCCTGACCCGCATCGACATGAGCGAGTACATGGAGAAGCACAGCGTGAGCCGCCTCATCGGCGCTCCGCCCGGCTACGTCGGCTACGACGAGGGCGGCCAGCTCACGGAGGCGGTGCGGCGCCGGCCCTACACCGTCGTCCTCTTCGACGAGATCGAGAAGGCCCACCCCGACGTCTTCAACGTCCTCCTCCAGCTCCTCGACGACGGCCGCCTCACCGACGGCCAGGGCAGGGTGGTGGACTTCAAGAACGCCATAGTCATCATGACGAGCAACATGGGCTCGGAGCTCATCCTCGAGGCCAAGGACATGAAGGAAGTCCGTGCCGGCATCGAAGGCCTCCTGCGCTCGACCTTCAAGCCCGAGTTCCTGAACCGGATCGACGAGACCGTGGTCTTCGAGCGCCTGGGCAAGGAGCGCATCCTCGCGATAGTCGACATCCAGCTCGCCCTGCTCGCCGCGCGGCTCGCCGGCCGCAAGGTCGCCATCGACGTTGCGCCCCAGGCCAAGGCCTTCCTCGCGGAGGCCGGCTACGACCCGCACTACGGCGCGCGCCCCTTGAAGCGCGCCATCCAGGCCCTCGTGCAGAACCCCCTCGCCGCCCGGACGCTCTCGGGAGCGATCAAGGAAGGCGATACCGTCCGCATCGGGACGAAGGACGGAGAGCTGACCTTCGAGATCGCGTCCAAGGCTCAGCTGCCGAAACGATGATCTACACCGACACCCACGCCCACCTGAGCCTCGCCGCGGAGGAGCTGGGCCTTCCGGTCCTGCTCTCTCTGCTCCGCGAGTATGAAGCCGCCTGGGAGACGGACGGGGCCGCCCTCATCCTCGACCCCGGCGTCGAGGCGGACGACCTGCCCAGGCGACGGGCCCTCCTGGGCGATCGGCCTTTCCTGCGCTATGCGGCCGGCATCTGGCCCTCGGAGGAGGCGCTCTCCGAACCTGCGGCGCAGCTGGAGAAACTCGCCGCCGTCCTCGACGCCGACGCGGCCGCCTGCGCGGCTTCGGGCCCCGCCCCGGGCGCAGGCACGATCGGGGGCGTGGCCGCGGGGCGCGGGTCGGGCGCAGGCACGATCGGGGGCGTGGCCGCGATCGGCGAGTGCGGCCTCGACTACCATCACATGAACGGCCTGGTCGGCGCGCAACGCGAGCTCTTCGTCGGGCAGATCGAGCTGGCCGAGCGCCGCGGCCTGCCGCTGGTCGTGCACTCGCGCGACGCGGCGGCCGACACGCTCGCCGTCCTGCGCGAATGCAGACCCCGCATTCCGGTGATTCTGCACTGCTTCGGCTACGGCCCCGGCGAGCTCGAAGACTTTCTCGCGCTCGACTGCTACATTTCCTTCGCGGGAAACCTCAGCTACAAGAGCGCCCGGCCGCTGCGGGAGGCCTGCGCCCTCGTGCCTCGCGGCCGCCTGCTCCTGGAGACGGACGCTCCCTACATGAACCCCGAGCCGCGGCGGGGCCGGCCCTCGACGAGCGCGGACGTGGAGAGAACCTACGCCGTCGCCGCCGCCCTCCGCTCGACGAGCGTCGAAGAGCTCGCCGCGACGGTTTCGGCCAACGCGCGAACCCTCTTCGGCGCCGGGCGGCCGGCCGGGGTCGGCCCGGCGTCCGCGGACTAGGACCGCAGGGGCAGGTAGAAGAGCACGCGGGTGCCGACGCCGGGCTTGGAGCCGAGGCGCACCTTGCCGCCGTGGGCCTCGACGATGTTCTTCACGATGAGCATGCCGAGGCCGGTGCCCCCGAAGCCCGAGGCCGAGTAGAAGGGCTCGAAGACGTGGGCCAGGGTTTCGGGCGTCATGCCCTCGCCCGTGTCGGCCGTCTCCAGCACGAAGCGCTCTCCCTCGCGGTACGACTTCAGGCTGAGCAGGCCCCCGGAGTTGGCCATCGCCTTGCGGGCGTTGTCGGCGACGTTGTGCAGGGCCCGCAGTATCCGTTCCGAGTCGAGAATGACCGGCTCGTCGAATCGGATATCCTTCTCGATCCGTATGCCGGCGCGTCCCAGCCTTTCGCCGAGGGCCTCTTCCACCTTGGCGAACAGCTCCGAGGGCGTGCAGACGGCCATGTCGAGGCGGACCTCTCCCCGCGAATAATCGAGGAACTCGCTCGCGAGCCGCTCCAGCCTGCCCAGCTCGAGCATGCTGGCCTTGATGTGCGACGCGAGCTTTTCCGGCTCTCCCAGTCGCATTTCCATGAGCTGGAGCTGGCCTTTCATGATGGAAATGGGATTGCGGATGTCGTGGAGGATGAGGGAGGAGAATTTCCCGAGCGTCGAGAGCCGCTCGCTCCGCAGGCGTTCGGCCTGGGCCCGCTTCAGGTGCGTGTAGGCGCGCTCCAGCTCCTCGGTCCGTTTGCGCAGGTCCTCGACGTAGGTTTCGTTGGTGCTTCGCACCAGGTAGGAGATCGAGGTCATCACCGAGAGCGCGATCGAGGCGTTCTCGAGGATGAGGCGCCGGAAGTCCTCGCGGGAAAGGTACAGGAGCCTCGTCGCCTCTTTCGCGACGACCGTCGCGCTGCGCGGCAGCTCGTCGATCAGGGCCATCTCCCCGAAGAAATGCCCCGGGCCGTGGACGGCGAGGAGGTCCGGCCTGGGATCGTAGTAGTTCTTCCAGACTTCGACCCTGCCATCCATGACGATGTAGAAGCGGTCGGCTATCGCTCCCTCGATGACAAGCACGTCGCCCGGCGCCCGCGTCTCCTCGGCGCAAAGGGCCTCGACGAGAACTATCTCCGCGTCGCTCAGGCCCCTGAAGAAATAGATACGCCTGAGGAAGTCGAAGCGGTCGCTGTCGCTCATCGCGCGTCCCATCGTGGAAAGGGCCGGTCTGTCCGAAGGTGGATTTATGGGTGTCGCGAGCCCGGGCCGGACCTGCGCGCTCACTCCTCCGGCCCGGGCCGCATCGGGGTCCGCCGCGGCGGACCCCGGTCGATCACCAGTTGTCCGACATGTCGTCGGGATCGCGGTTGTCCTCGGCGAAGAGATCGGTGACGGCCCGCATGTCGTCGAAGTAGACGTAGTACGTCCCGAAGTCCTCGGAGGGGTCGCAGAGAATCTTGAAACCGACCACCTTGATGCCCATGTGGGTGTTGTAGTGGAAGTTAGTCTGCACGATGCCCGTTCGGCCGTCGGGACTCTGGGGCGGGACGGCGACGGTGAGCTTCTTCCAGCCCTGGAAGTTGAGCTTGCCGATGGGCAGGTCGAAGGTGTTGCCGAAGAAGTCCTGGAGCACGATCACGAGCAGGTGGTCGTAGTTGCGTCCCACCACCCAGACCGAGATGGTCTTGGTGATGCCCTCGATGGGAATGGGGCGGGCCGCGGTGATGTCGATCTCGTTGTACCCGCGGTGGTAGAATTCGGCGCGGACGCCCAGGACGTATTTGTTGATCAGGCCGGGGTTGACGCCGGCATAGCGGGGATCGGCGAGGGGCTCGGCCAGGCTGCCGGCGGGATGCCCTTCGAAGAGCCGAGAGGTGACGATGCCCTCGTCGGGAGACATGTAGGCGTTCCAGAAGCCGGCCTGCTCGAATTGATCGACCGACACTTCCTTGAGCTTCTGCTGGGCGGTGTCGACACCGATTTTCGTGGCGTCGGGCGTGCCGACGGAGACGGGCTGGGCGCCGGTCGTCGCGCTGGTGCCGCTAACGGTCGAGGCCGGCGCGGCGCTCTGGGCCGCGGGCGCTGTGGTTTGGGCGGTGCCGGGGGTGGTTTGAGCCGTGTTCGGGGTGGTCTGCGCGGTGGATTGTCCGACGGCGGTCTGGGCGAAAACCAAGCCGGAGGCGGCCGCGAGAGTCAGCAGTACGATGATAGCTTTCTTCATGGTCGGCCTTCCTTATTTCTTGACGCCGTTGGTGAAGGCGTTCTGGTAGACGTCCGGATTATCCAAGTTGTCGCCGTCGAAGAGGGAGACGTAGGTGTCGGTGAGAACTTTGATGTCGAAGAAATAGAACTTCACCGCCTTGTCGATGTCGCTCGCGCTGGAGGCGAGGCCGGGAATGACGACCACCTCGTTGGGTCTCGTCCAGATGCGCAACTTGACCAGGGTGAGCGGCTCCTTCCTCGGCAGGTACTTCTCCGACTGCGGAATATTGTCGGGAATGTTCACCCTGAGGTTTTTCCAGCCGGTGAAGTCGAGATTGCCCATGGGAATCGCGTACACGATGCCCTTGTAGTCGCGGACGTATGCTTCGAGATAGTAGTTGAAGTTGCCCGACCATACCCACATGTCGAGCATCTTGACCTTGCCCGGCAGGGGGATTTCCGTGGGTTTGTCCTTGGTGCCGGGGACAATATCGACCCAATTGTAGCCCTGGCGATCGAAAAGCATGGCTATGCCGAGCGCCTGCGCGCTTTTCTGGGCCTGCGCATCGGAGCCGACCACGGCCAGCGGACCTGCGTTTACAAAGCCCCAGTGCGGAAAATCGCCGGTGGAAAAGTTGCTTCCGTAGGCGAACCAGTTCTGGGCATCGGGTTTGCTGAAATCCTGAACGATTTTCGATTCCAGGTTGACGGTGCTATCGTCCGCGAACAGCATTCCGCCGGCGGCGGCGGTCAGCAGGACGAGGGTGATCATAAGCGCCCGGGCAATGTGCTGTTTCATCCTTGAAACTCCTTTATCGTACCGTGGACCACAGTCGACGGTTGGATTCGATTATATTTTCGCTCAAGTCCTTTGTCAAATAATTGAGGCCCTTTCAAAAGGCATTTAGCCTCGAATCCTCCATAAATGATGAGAAGCTGCGCCCCCCCGCCGTGTGTCGGTCTCCGGCAGGCCCCGCGATGAGGCGGGCCGGCACCAGAATGGGAGCCTCGGCCGCTTCTTCCGGGCTCCGCGGACGGGAGTCGCGGAGCCGAAGCTCGGCCGCCGCGGCCACGGCTCGACCGAGGGCCCGGTCGTCCGGGGCGATCCTGAAGGCGAGGTCCGGCAGGCTGTCCGAGTCCGGGAGTTCGGCGCCGAGGATGAGATCGGGGTAGGTCGCCGCCCCGAGAACGGCCAAAGTCGAGCCGCCCGCGGCGGCGAACAGCACGCGCAGGTCCGAGGCGAGGAGCTTTTCGACCGCCGCCTGGGCGTCGGCCTCGGCATCCTGCGGGCTCCGGCCGGAGTCTAGATCGCGAATCAAAAGAGGCGCTCCCCCCGATGCGGCCCCATAGGCCTCCGCGAAGGCCTCGAGCTCCGAACTCGGACGGGAGGCCGAAGGAGAGAATACCAGACCGCAGGCCGGCTCTCCGCCCGAGGAGCGCTTGATCGCCGCGATGTACTCGCCGCAGGCCCGCCCCGCGGCACGGTACGCGCCCAACTCGTCGGTTTCGATCAACGTGAGGCCCTGGGCGGGGGCCCTCGTCCACTCGGGTGAGATGAGGGGGATGGCGCCGAGTCCCGCGGGGAGGGCCGCGGCGTCCCCGCGGGACTCGGCGAAAAGGGCCGAGGCGAGGAGGGGGCTGGCCACGAGCACGGTCGGCCGGTTTTCCCGGGCGAGGCGGCGCAGCTTGTCGATGACGATGGCCGGGCTCTCCCGGAGCCCGATGCGCAGCCGACTCGACTCGAATCCGGGGACGCGAAGGCGATCCAGGGTCGAGGCGAGACCGGGCCGCGCCTCGGCGAAGGCCTCGTCCAGAGCCACCACGAGACTGGCGGAGCGCGGGTGCAGGAAGGAGCAGCCCGAAAGGCTCGTCGCGGCCGCCACGAGGAGGGCCGCGGCCGGTAAGGGAATTCTCCACTGCACGAGGACATAGTACCGGCCGCGGCCGCGCCGCGGCTACACCTCGCCTC
>JAJXZP010000104.1 GCA_021779995.1 bacterium
CCTCGCCGCCCCCCACCTTGTCGCGGCCTCCGGGATACGGCGGCTGCGCGGCGAGCTGCTCGACGGCCTTCGCGAAGCGGCGTCGGAACTCGGCGGCCAGTTCTGAAGAAACGTCTTCGCCGCCACGGGCTCGTGCGGAGGCGCGATCGGCGGGACAAGGCGGAACGTTCCGCGAAAAATCGCCACCAGGGCCTCGGCCCGTCGTAGTTACTTCATCTTCACCCCGGAGCGCATCGTCGACATAAGCCATGCCAGCAGACCTATCATCACCGCGGCGAGCGACCCGATCGGCGCGGTTACGCCCCAGGCCGCGACCTCGCCCCGGGCCGTCTGCACCGCCGGCGTGAGCAGGATCGGCAGGCCGGTCAGGATCAGGAACAGGAGGAAGGCGGGAGCGAGGGTGAACGCGAGCGGCCTTCCTTTCAGCAACAGCACGCCGGCGGCGATGACCGCCGGCAGAAAGAATCCCAGATCGAGGACATGGACAGGGTTCGTCGGCAGGGCCATGTCGATCAGGCTCCGCGGCCTCGTGCCGGACATGAGGGCGGGCAGGTCTTCCGAAAGCCAGAGCAGGCCGAACAGGATCGCCGTGACGATCAGGGCCCAGGCGACGACCGAGCTCGCGCGGCGGCCGGAGAACGATGACTTGACGACTTCGTGGTCGAGCGACGCGATGCCGCCTATGAGCGAGTACAGGCTGGAGCCGAACACCGCGACCCAGGGCAGGAAGAGCGGTCCGAAAGGGATCGAAAAGGCGTAGATGACATAGTTGTAGACGGTGAAAGCCAGCACGCCCAGCCAGAGCAGATAGGCGCGCAGGGAACCGTGCAGGGCCAGCGCCGCGAGTACGATCCACAGCGGCGAGATGACAGCCAGGTCGGCCAGATCCTGCGCCAGGGCCTGCGGCAGGAAAGCGGGCGTCAATCCGGCATAGATATCCGGCACCGCCAGCGCGATCACATTGCCGACCATGGCGAGCGCGGCGGCCCCGATCGAGAGCCGCAGCCATCGCGCGGCCCGGGGAGGATCGCCTGCGGTCCCCGCGTTCGGAAGGTTGTGCGTTTCAAGTCCGGTCATGAATCCCAGGATAACTAAGCTATAACTTGATGTCAACACGCACGCCCCTGTCGGCGCCCGGTTCGCCGACCTCCGGCATCGCGTCAGCCTGCGCTCGGTGCGCCGGCCGTCAGGCCTCACGGCGCCAGCAGCACCTGCAGATCGCAGACGTTCGTATCGGTGGAGCCGGTGCGCAGGAGGCCGCCGCAGGCCTCGAAGAAGGCATAGGAGTCGTTGTTCGCGAGATAGGCGGCGGGGTCGAGTCCGGCGGCCCGGGCCTGCGCGAGGAGGGCCGAGGAGGCGAAGGCTCCGGCCGCGTCGGTGGGACCGTCCGAGCCGTCGGTGGAGGCGGCCAGGAACAGGAGCTCCTCGCCTCCCGCCGGAGAATCGGCGAGGGCCGACAGAAACGCCAGGGCCATCTCCTGGTTGCGCCCGCCCTTGCCCGAGCCCCGCAGGGTCACGGTCGTCTCTCCTCCCGCGATGAGGCAGGCGGGCCGCGCGAGCGGGAAGCCCGATGCGGCGATGTCCTTGCCGATGGCGAGGAAGAGGGGCGCCTGATCCCGCGCCTCTCCCGTGAGACGCGAGGTGAGGACGAGACTCGAGTAGCCGAGCGCGACCGCCTTCTCCCGGGCCGCGAGCAAGGCCAGCCGGTTCGTGCCGAGCAGCGCCGTGCGGGTCCGCTCGAAGACCCGGTCGCCCGGCTTAGGCGTGTCCGGCAGCGAACCTTCCGCCCCTTCGCGGAGGCGTTGCGCGACATTGTCGGGCAGGCGTCTCTCGAGACCGTAGCGGCGCACGATGGCCAGGGCGTCGGCGAAGCTCGTGCGATCGGGGACTGTCGGGCCCGAGGCTATCGCGTCCAGGTCGTCGCCGATCACGTCGGAGAGGACGAGGGTGAGCACGGTCGCCGGCCAGTAGGCGGCGGCGAGCCGGCCGCCCTTGATGGCGGAAAGATGCTTGCGGACGCAGTTCACTTCCTGGATCGTCGCTCCGCAGGACAGGAGGAGCCCGGTCGCTTCGACCTTGTCCTCCAAGGTCAGTCCCTCCGCGGGGGCGCAGGCTATGGAGGAGCCTCCCCCCGATATGAGGACGATCGCCAGGGAGCGCTCATCGAGACCGCGCCCCAGAGCTAGGATCCTAGCCGCCGCCTCCAGCGAACCCCGATCGGGAAGCGGGTGTCCGGCCTCGACGATGGGCAGCCGCGTCGGGCGGTCGGCGCAGCCGGCCTTGACCGCGACGACGCCGTCCGTTATGCGAGAGCCGAGAATCCGCTCCGCGCCGCGCGCCATCGCCGCCGCCGCCTTCCCCAGGCCGGCCACGACGATGCGGTCATGGTCCGCCAGCGAAAATCGCGCCTCGTCGAGCCCGGAGCGGACGACGAGCGCGCCGTCCTCGATGTTCAGAGCCGAGGCGACCATCTCGCAGGGCTCGACCCGCGCGACCGCCGCGCGGAAAATCGCCAGCGCATCCTGCCTCGCCCTTTCCCAGTTCACCGGCATGGGCTTGCAACTCCTTCCCCCGGGTTCGGCCGAGGTCGGACCTTCGCGGCCTTCACGCCCCGCGTCACAACCCGAGCTCCAGCTGCGGCCGGTCGGCGAGCCAGGGGCCGGCGTCCCAGCCGGCCTCGTCCCCGATGGAGGTCGCTATCGGCAGCAGCTGGTGCTCGACGTACTGCTCGTAGTCGAGGCTCGCGCCGCTCCGGCGCTGCGGCGGCTCGGCGCCCGCCTTCGTCATCACCCAGGATATCCTGCCCCGGTGTTTGGTCCAGCCCAGGATGCGCGCCGCCCGGACCGCGGGATTTTCCGAGCCGTACTCGTCGGCGGGGCGGCGCAGCATGCGGCGGTACACGAGCTCGCCGTCGAGCTCGCCGCTTCTGAGCGAGGCGGCGAGGGCCCTGCAGTACGCCTCGACCTCGGCGCCGCCGCCCGCTTCGGCGCCGCCCGAAGCCTCGCCGAAGACGATCGACAGAAGCTCCACCTGGAAGCGCCGGCCGAGGGCCGTGCCGTCGCTCCGCGCGGCCTCCATGCCGCGCACCTCGACCTCCACGCGGTCCCCTTCGGAGACGCGCAGCCCGGCGTAGCCCTTGGCCCGCCCCCGCGACTCGCTGTCATCGTCGCCGCCCTCGCGTCCGAGGATCGCTCCGCCGCGCTCGCCCGGGCGGGCCCCCTCGAACCTGAGCCGCGGGATGAAGAAGCGGGCGTAGATCTTGTCGGGCCTGATCCGCAGGTAGGACTCGAGGCCGTAGGCCGTGCGCACCTCGGCGGCGATGGCCTCATTGAGCTCGGCGGCGAGCCGGGCGCCCAGGGCTTGCAGTTCCGCATAACGCGATCCCGCGGCCAGGCCCGTTTCGACGAAGACCGAGTCGGTGTCGCCGTAGAGGACGCGGTAGCCGCGTCTTTCGAGGAAGTCCCGGGCGAAGGTGAGGTAGCGGCGCGCGAAGGACGTGATGGCGCCCGCGAGCTCGGTGCGCGCGTAGCGGCAGCCTTCGGCGCCGAGGACGCCGTAGAAGGAGTTCATGAGTATCTTGTAGACGAAGGCGCCCGTCTCGTCGGCGCGCTCGAGGGCGGCTTCCCGCTCGGTCTGGTAGCGGGCGATGACGGCGGGCAGGATTCCCGGTTCGCGCGCGAAGGCCGCGCCGTTCGGCGCCGTGATGGCGTTCCCGTCGCCGGAGCCGCGCGCGTAGGAAAGGGGATCTATGTTGAAGGTGCGCATGAGGCTCGGGTAGAGGCTCCGGAAGTCGAGGACGATGACGCCCTCGAAAAGGCCGGCGCGGGGGTCGAGGACCGTGCCTCCGGCCGCGCCGGAGACCGGGCGGAGCTCGCGCCCCGGCGCGACGACGCGGCGCGAGCGGAGAGCGGCGTCGTAGACCCGCTCGAAGGCGGGAATGCTCGTCCAGGCGAGCTCGAGGGGCAACCCCGTGAGCTCGGCGCGGCGGGCGGTCAGGACGGCGATGCCCGTCTTCTCGAGGATGCCCAGGACGAGCTGGGAATCGCGCAGGCAGTACTCGCAAAAGAGCGCCGGCTCCTCCGAGCGCAGGCGATCGAGTTCGGCCAACTTGTCCTCGCCCTTCGCCGACACCGTCTTGCCCTCGCCGAGCACCGCCTGAGCCACCGTCTCGAGCGACTGGTCCTCGAAGCGCCGGCCCGCCGAGCGCATGAGGCGTATGCCGTCGAGCGCGGCCCGCCCCGGCAGGTCGAAGACACGGCTCTTGCCCGGCCGCGCGACGAAGGAGGCGGGATCCCGGCTCCTGCCGACGGCGAAGGGAATTCCCAGAGCCTCGTGGCGTTCGACGAGGACGGCGAGATCGAACTCCAGGATGTTCCAGCCGGTGACGACGTCGGGATCGATCCGGATGATGCGCTCGCCGAGGGCGCGCAGCAGCGAGGCTTCGTCCTCGAAGCAGCTCACCTGCGGCAGGCCGAGCTCGGGGCCCCAAAAAAGCACCTCGCCCTCGCCCGGCGGCCGCACCTCGCCCTCGCCGTCGCCCTCGCCGTCGCCCGGCGGACGGCCGCTGTCGGCGCCGCGGCCAGAGGATTCGCCCGCGGCCGGTTCCGGCGCGGCCGGCCCGGCTCCGAACCAGCGGGAGACGAGAGACACGGCGATCACGCGATTGTCGCGGTCGGTCTCGATATCGAGGGCGAGCCAGCGGAGCGGAGGCCGGCTCCCGGCCGGGCCGAGCGCGGGGTCGACGAAAACGAGGTCGACGCGCTCACCCTTCCTTCCCTCGCCCTCGATCGAGACGCCCGAGGCTATGCCCCGATCCGACAGGAAGGCGTCGACTCCGGCTCGATCGAGGACAGGCAGGGGGACGCCCGCTCCGAGGAGCGCACGCTCCACCGCGGCCCCCGCCCCGCCCGGCAACACGAAGCGGGCTCGCGGGCTGCCGTCCAGATCGCTCCAGTCGACAGGATCACGACGGACGCCGAAGCGCGCGAGCGCCGAGGCCGCAGTCCCGGCATGCGCCGCGGGGACGAAGACCGCCCCCGGATCGGCGTGCGCGGCGAAGGCGAAGCTCTCGCCCGACTCGAGTCGCCCCGTCGCCAGGATCCGCCCCCTCGCGGCCCAGGCCGAGACGATGAATCCGCGCCGAGCTGCCATGGCCTGGAGTATACCGGGCCCGGTCGGCTCGGTATACCTCGCGCGACGCGCAGGTCCGCGGCGCGCAGGTCCGCGTCGCGCAAGTCCGCGTCGCGCAGGTCCGCGACGCGCAGGTCCGCGCCCGGATTTGCGCGCGAGCGCCTCGGCTGCCGAGGCCGCGCGGCCGCTGAAGCCGCGGAGCCATGGGAGGCCTTGATAGCCGACTGCTTATTGGAGCTTCCCTACAACGATCCTTTCCCCGTCCTGCGGAATGCAGAGCCGCTCGGGCGAGATCCCCGCCTCGTCCCTCGCCCTGGCCAGGTCGAGCCTCGTCGTCGTTCCGTGGTCGAGCGCGTCCACATGAACGGCGACGACCGCGGCGCCGGAGGCGTATCTCGCGACGGCGATCGTCTGAGCCGAGTCCATGACGATCAGGTCCCGCCTGTCGCCCCAGACCGCTCCGCTCGAATGGGTGATGATCAGCTCGGGGGCATACCGGTCGATGCTCCGGTAGATCTCCTCGTAGAGGATCGAATCTCCCACCCAATAGACGGTCGGCTCTCCGGGAGAGGAGAGCACGAAGCCCGAGACCATGCCCATTTCCTCCAGGACGGCGCCCCGTCCGTGCGAGCCCTCCGTCCTGATGATGCGAATTCCCTCGAAGGACGATTCGGTCTCGACGGGGCGCAGGTCGGAGAAACCCAGTTCCCCGAGCCGTCCGAGGTCGGCCGGCTGGCAGAAGATCGGCATGGTCTTGGGCAGGAGCCGCTGCGCCGTCGCGTCGAAATGGTCGGAGTGAATATGCGATAACAACACCATCTTCGCGCCGGCGAGGACCTCCTCGGGCGAGAGGGGCAGGTCCACCAGGGGGTTGAGGGACTTCCCCGCGTAGGACTTCATGCTCAGCCTCGGGGCGAGGAGCGGGTCGGTCACGAAGAGCGTCGAGCCGTAGCGGATGCGCATGGTGGCATTTCTGATCAGTTGGATTTCCATAGTCCCCTCTCGTCTCGGTCCAGGATCTTTTCGGCGCGCCGCGATACGTCGACAAGGCGCGGCACTCCGCCCGCCCCCGGGGCGCGGTCCCGGGTTCTATCCGCATCGACCGCCCCTCATGCGCTTTCGAAGCTGAGCGAAATCCTCGTCCCTTCTCCCCGGCCGATGGCTATCGTGCCCGCGAGCTGCAGGGTCAGGGCCGCGACGAGGGTGAGACCGAAGCCGGTAGAAGTCCCGAAGTCGACGCCCTCGGGAATGCCGACTCCGTCATCGCGCAGCTCCAGGCGGACGGCGCTCCCTTCTCGCCGAATCGACAGGTCGATCGAGCCGGCGGTCCTGCCCGCGAAGGCGTATTTCATGGCGTTCGTCAAAAGTTCGTTGAGGATTATCCCGAGGGGCTGCAGGACGGCGGGACCGAGGCGGAAGTCTCCGACCTCGATCCTCAGCTCGACGCTGTCGCGATTCGGGAAATTGCCCACGATGTCCTTCGCGAGCGCGGGCACGTAGTCCCGCAAGGAGAGCGACTCGTAATCGCCGCCTTGATACAGCCGGTCGTAGAGCGCCCCCATGCTCCGGATGCGCGCCGCCGCTTCTTCCAAGGCGGCGACGGCGGCGGGCTCGTCCTCGCCGGAGGCCTGGAGCGCCAGGAAGGATTGGACGGCGCTCATGTTGTTCTTGATCCGGTGGTGGACTTCCTTGAGGATCAGTTCCTTTTCGTCGAGCAGTTTCTTCACGAGATCGTCGGCTCGCTTCTTCTCGGTGATGTCGTGGATGATGGAGAAAAGGAAGGTCCGGTCGTCGATGGTTATCGGCGAGCCGTAGACTTCCACGTACCGCGTGTCGCCGTTCTTCAGCCTGTGCCGGAAGACGCGGGCCTTGAACGCGTTCGCGAGGGCGGCGCCGATGTTTTCGGCGATCTGCCGATCGTCCAGGGTATGGATGTCCCGGACCCTCATCGACCGCAGCTCGTCGAGCGAGTAGCCGTAGAACTCGGCCGCCGACGCGTTGGCGTCGACGATCCTGCCCTCGACCGGCTCGTACAGGAGCATGACCGCGCCGTGCTCGGAGAACATGCCCCTGAACTTGAGTTCGTCCCTCTTGCGCTCCGTGATGTCGACATGGGTCCCGAGGATCCGGATGGACCTCCCCGCCTCGTCCCGCTCGACCACGCCGCCGCGGCTTCGTACCCATTTGTACGCGCCCGGCTTCGCCCTCATGCGGAACTCGATATCGAAATCGGGGATGAGCCCGGCGGTGCAATCCTCGTTCGCCTTCTCCACCCTGTCCCGGTCATCGGGATGGACAAGCAGAAGCCAATTCTTCCGCGCAAGATCGAGCTCGCCTTCTTCGTAGTCGAGCATTTTGTAGTACGCCGGGCTGTAGTAGACCGTGCCCGCGGGGATGTCCCGATCCCATATCCCGTCGGAGGTCGCGTCCATGGCGAGGCGGAAGCGCTCGGACGCGGAGCGATCGCGGGTCACGTTCGTGATATGCGAAACGAAGAAACCGGGTCGGCCAGTCTCGCCTCCCGCCACGGAGGTGCTCACCTCGGCCCACACGACGTGCCCGTCCTTGTGGATGAATCTCTTCGTGAAGTGGACGCTGTCGGACGAGCCGTCGAGAAGCCGGCGCTGCATCTCGTCGCTCGACGCGCGATCGTCGGGATAGGTGAAGTCCGAAAAATCCGCGGCATTCACCTCCAGCATCGAGTAGCCGATCATGTCGCAGAAGGCGTGATTGACGGTCCGCAATCGCCCTTCGATCGTCGTCAGCGCAATGCCGATGGGCGATTTCTCGAAGGCCAGCCTGAACTTCTGCTCGACCTCCCTAAGCTCGTCCTGGGTCCTCTTCCATTCGCCCATGTCGCGCGTGATCGAGATGATGCAGCGCTCCCCGCCGATCTCCAGCACCCGCGCCGACATGAGGCCAATGGTCGTGGAGCCGTCCTTCTTCCTGAACTCAGCCTCGAGATTCTCGACTTCGCCGGTTTCGAGCAGGCCCTGGAGGAGTCTTCGGCGGTCCTCCTCGCGGACCCAGATGCCCAGATCGCCCGGGAGCGAGGAACGGCCGATGGCATCCTCCCTCGTGTATCCCATGATCCGGGTGAAGCCTTCGTTGATGTCGATGTAGAGTCCGTCGGAAAGACGATTGATGTTGATCGAGTCGGGGTTGGTATGGAAGGCCTTCGAAAACTTGTCCTCGCTCTGCGCCAGCTCCCTGTTCGTCTTCCGGAGGGCCTCGTTGTTTCTGCGAAGCTCCTCGCTCTTCGTTTCGATTTCGTAGCTGCTCAGGTCCAGCTGCCGCTTCGCGGCGAATAGCTTCAGGGCCATCTTGATGGACGCATCGAGCACGGTGAAGGTCGAGGACTTGACGACATAGCCGTAGTTCGTGATCTCCTCGGTCTTGGTGACGATATCCGGCTCGGTATGGGAGGACAGGAAGAGGATCGGGATATCGTTCGAGGCGAGGATGAGCCGGGCGGCCTCGGTGCCGCCCATGCCCTTGCCGAGGTCGATGTCCATGAGGATAAGGTCGATCCCCGAGGGG
>JAJXZP010000126.1:0-6779 GCA_021779995.1 bacterium
GCTTAGGCCGGCCGCGCCCGCCGCCGCGCGCCCCTCCTCGATCGAAAAGGGCCCGCTTAGGCCGGCCGCGCGGGCCGTCTCGGGCGCGCGGGCGCCCCGAAGGTCGGCCGGAGCGGCCGCGACCGGCAGCGTGACGAGTCTGTGGATGCGCCGCAGGGCGCGCAGGCCCCGGTCGAGGTCGCCCGGGGAGAGGCGCAGGACGAAGAGGAACCCGGCGCCGGGGAAGACCGAGGCCTGCGTTATGCGATTGAGGGCCCCGTCGACGAGGATCGTGCGCGCCCAGCGCTCGGACCTGATGCGGTCGACCGCCCAGGCGACGTGCTCGTTGCGCTCGGGGCCGACGAGGACCAGGCGGCCGCGCCGGCGCGCGCGGACTATCGCCAGGCGGCCGAGGGCCGTCGAGCCGGGAAGGACATCGAGAACCTCGGGAAGGCAGGACGAGATCCGCAGGTAGCGCTCCGCGCTGACGAAGACCTCGCCGGGCAGGCACTCGAGCGCCGGGCGGCGCGAGTCGTCCGAGCCCGGCCTCGGCGACTCGCCCTCGAAGCCCACGGCAAGGATCGCGGGTCGCTCGTCCACGGCGCGCGCGAGCGAGAGGAGCCGCTTCACGAGGGTGGTCTTGCCGCAACCCTTCTCGGGTCCGGTGACGAAGGTCACGCGGCCCAGGATCGCGGCGCTTGACAGACGCATTTACCGACCCCGCCCGCCGAGCCTCAGCGCGACCCGTTGCGCGCCGCGCGGACGAGGTTCTTCGGCTCGAGGACTTTCTCCGAGCCGTCGAGGAGCTTGGCCACGCCGCAACTCGCGTTCAGCTGGGGCTCGTCCTTGCAGATGCGGCACTTGCCGCAATCGTTCTCGTAGTGGGAGGGCTCGTCGTAGGTCGTGATGAGGCCCTCGTAGTTGCGCAGGATCACACGCTTCTCGTTCGAGGTGATGAGGTAGCTCGGCATGACGGGCGTCTTGCCGCCGCCGCCGGGCGCGTCGACCACGAAGGTCGGGACGGCCATGCCGGTCGTATGCCCGCGGAGGTTCTCGATGATCTCGATGCCCTTGGACACGGTGGTGCGGAAGTGCCCGATGCCCCGCGAGAGGTCGCACTGGTAGATGTAGTAGGGCTTGACCCTGACAGTCAGGAGCTTCTGGACGAGCTTCTTCATGAGCACGGGGCAGTCGTTCACGTCGCGCAGGAGGACCGACTGGTTGCCGAGCTGGATGCCGGCGTCGGCGAGCTTGCGGCAGGCCTCGCGGGCCTCGGCGGTGATCTCGTTCGGATGGTTGAAATGCGTGTTGACGTAGAGGGGATGGTACTTCTTGAGCATGTTCACGAGCTCGTCGGTGATGCGCATGGGCATGACCACCGGAGTCCTCGTGCCGATGCGGATGATCTCGACGTGCGGGATGGCGCGGATCCTCGCGATGATGCGCTCGAGCCGGTCGTCGGAGAGGACGAAGGGATCGCCGCCGGAGATGAGCACGTCGCGGACGACCGGCGTCTTCGCGATGTACTCGATGGCCGCGTCGACGTTAGCCTCGGGCATGTGCAGATCCTCGAAGCCGACGAGGCGGCGGCGCGTGCAATGGCGGCAGTTCATGGAGCACATGTTCGTGACGAGGAGGAGGACCCGGTCGGGGTAGCGGTGCGTGAGCCCCGGCACCGGCGAGTCGACGTCCTCGTGCAGGGGGTCGTCCTGGTCGGAAGGGTCGTCGAAGGTCTCGGGCAGGCGCGGGACCGCCTGCAGCCGGATCGGGCAGACCGGGTTGTCCTGGTCGATGAGTGAGGCGTAGTAGGGCGTGATCGCCATGCGGAACAGGGTGAGGACCTTCTCGACGTCCTTGCGGGCCTGGTCGCCGAGGACGACGACCTTGGAGAGCGTCTCGACGTCGCGTATGTCGTTCCGTATCTGCCAATGCCAGTCGTTCCACTGCTCCGGCGTGACATCCTTGTAGAGGGGAATCTTTCTATAATCGTGGCTCAGGTACTCGTGCATCTGGACTCCTTTAGTAGAGAAGGGGAGGAAAGGCGCGAAGGCGCAAAGGAAAGGAGAAGGGAGAGAAGGGAAGGCGAAGAGCGCCGCCATCTGACCGCACAGGGTAGCAGCCATCTTCCAGTCTCATCTTCCTCTCGATCGCGACCATCCGATCCACCTCCTTGACCTCTCTGCGCCTTTGCGCCTTTCTTTCCTAATTCCGCTCGCTCAGCCGCGCAGCTTGAGGTACGTGCGCACATCGTCGGGGCTCGCCGGCGCGAGGCCAGCCTCGCGTGTTATGCGCGCGGCGCGCTCGACGAGCTGGGCGTTCGATTCCGCCAGGACTCCCTTCGAGAAGTATACATTGTCTTCGAACCCCACGCGTATCCACCCGCCCCGGGCGACCGCCCCGAACTGGGCGCTCAGCGAGGCGCGGCCGATGCCCATCACGGTGAAGTCGGCGCCCGCGGGAAGCGCGCTCGCGAAGGCTTCGAGGTTGGCGACGCTGTAGGGCACCGCGCCCGGGACATTGAGCACGAAGCCGTAGTGCAGCGGCGCCTCGATGAGCCCTTCCTTGAGAAGGATACGGCTCGCGTAGACGTGGCCCAGGTCGAAGCACTCGAGGGTCGCCCGGATCTTGTGGGCGCGGAACTGCGAGGCGAACTCGCGCATGACCGGCAGGGTGTTGACGATGTACTCGTCGCCGAAGTTGACCGTGCCGCAGTCGAGGCTGGCCATCTCGGGTTCGAGTTCCACTACGGGGCGGAGCCGCTCCTCAGGCGTATCACCCACCGCGCCGCCCGTGGTGATCTCGACGACGATGTCGGTCTTCCGGCGCACGGCCGCGATCACCTCCCTGAAGCGCGCGGGATCCTGGGTGGGCCTGCCCTCGGCCGTGCGCACGTGGAGGTGAAGGATGGCGGCCCCGGCCTGCCGCGCGTCGTAGGCCGTCTGCGCGACCTCCTCCGGAGAGATCGGCAGCGCGGGGTTCTGGGCCTTGGTGGTCTCGGCGCCCGTGCAGGCGCAGGTGATGACTATCTTTCCGTCGAGCATCGCTCCCCCCTACTTCGCGGGAAATTTCTTCGCGGTGAGTTCGAGACTCTCGGCGATGGCCGAGAGCGCCTTGTCCAAATCGGCCTCCGTGTGGCGGTGCGCGATGTACCAGTGGTGGTAGGGCTGCACGAAGAGCCCGCGCCTGATGGTCTGGGTGTAGAAGTACTCGCGGCGGGCCTTGTAGACTTTTTCGCCGGGACTGCCGGGCCCCTCGTCCGCGGCCTGGTCGAAGGTGAGGTAGGGCATGGGCGGAATGCCCGACACGGAGCAGGGCACCTTCGAGTCGGCCACGATTTTCCGCAGCCGCTCCAGGAAGACCGTGCCGCGCGCCCAGATAGACTCGGGCACCTTCTCGCGCTCCAGGATGTCGAGACACTTCATCGCGGCGACCATCTCCAGGGAGTTGGGGAAGAAGGTCGAGGAGATGAAGACCTTCTTCTCGGCCACCTGCATGAACTCTCGCTTGCCCGCCACCGCGCTGATCGCGTAGCCGTTGGCGAGGGCCTTGCCGAAGGTGCCGAGATCGGGGGTGACCCCGTAGCGCTCCTGGGCGCCGCCCATGGAGACGCGGAAGCCCGTGCGCACCTCGTCGAAGATGAGGACGGCCCCGTGCGCCGTGGCCAGCTTGCGCACGCCTTCGAGGTAGCCGGGGGGCGGAGCGAGCACGGGGTGGGCGTTGGGGTGCCCTACCGGCGTGACGATGATGCCCGCGACCCTGCCCTTGTACGCCTCGAGCTTCTCTTCGAGTTCGCCCAACTTTCCGTACTCGAACTCGACGGTGAGGTCCGTGACCTCTTCGGGCACGCCGCCTTTGACCTCGACGCACCAGTCGTGCCAGCCGTGGTAGCCGCAGCGCAGGATCACCTCGCGGTCGGTGTAGCCGCGGGCGATGCGCACGGCCAGCGTGGTGGCGTCGGAGCCCGTCTTGACGAGGATGACCTGCTCGGCGCAGGGGACGAGCTTCGTGAGCCGCTCCTCGAGCCGGTTCTGCACGGGCTGGACCAGGGCGAAGCAGAAGCCCCTGCCCATCTGGGCGACGACGGCCTCGTTGATCTCCTTCTCCTCGTAGCCGAGGATGATGGGACCGTAGCCGCAGAGCATGTCGATGTAGTCGTTGCCGTCGACGTCGACGATATGGCCGCCGTAGCCGCGGTCGAGGAAGATCGGGTACTCGCCCTGGACGAAGTTGTAGGGCCGCCTGATGCCCATGACGCCGCCGGGCGAGAGCCGCTGCGCGTCGGCGAACATGGCCATGGACTTTTCGAGCCTGAGCTTGGGGAATTCGGTAGCGCCCATCCTGTCTTCCTTTGTCGCCTAACGCGACCCTAGAACTCGCCCCCGCGGGGCCCGGGGCGGGCCCCGGCGAGGGGGTAGCGGAGGCGACCGGAGGCGCGCGACGCGCGCCGAGGACGCCGGAGCGAGGGGGAGACTTCCCCCTCCTATTTCACGTACTGGGTCTCGAAGAGCTTGCGCAAGGCCGGGTTCTCGCGCAGCTCCCAGAGGGTGATCTCGGCGTGGTCCTTGGTGTAGCCGTTGCCGATGACCATGGTCACGTCCTTGCCGATGCCCTCGGCGCCGAGGGCGGCGCGCGTGAAGCTCGTGGCCATGGAGAAGAAGTAGACGACGCCCTCGTCCTTGACCGGGAGGATCGAGGCCATCTCGGTTCCCTGGATGTTGACGCAGTTGATGCAGAGGTCGACCTCGCGGCCGCCGTTGGCCGCGAGCACGGCGTCGAGGAGCTCGGTGGGCCTGGTGGCGTCGGCGACGACGATCTGGTGCGCGAGCTTCAGTTCGGCTAACGTCTTGCGCGAGCGCTCGGAGTGGATGGCGGCGATGACGCGGCCGGTTGGGCCGACTCGCTTCATGGCTTCGTAGCAGCAGAGGATGCCGGACTTGCCGCCGGCGCCGAGGACGAGGACGGACATGCCGGGCTTCACGAGCTTGGCTGTCTGGGCGGGCGCGCCCGCGACGTCCAAGGCTGCGAGAGCGAGCCCCTCGTCCATGTCCTCGGGGAGCTTGGCGTAGATGCCGGACTCGAAGAGGATGGCCTGGGCCTCGACCTCGAGCCGGTCGATCTCGGGGTGGACCTTGAGGATCTTCGTGATCTTGAGCGGGGTGAGGGAGAGGGAGACGAGGCTGGCGATCCTGTCGCCGACCTTGAGGTCGCGGCCGGCGAGCGCCGAGCCGATCCTGGCGACCCTGCCGATGAGCATGCCGCCCGAGCCGGTGACCGGGTTCTGCTGCTTGCCGCGGCTCGACACGATACCCATGATGATGGCCTTGATCTTCTCGATGTCGCCCTTCGCCTCCTCCTCGATCTGGGTGAAGGAGGCCGAGTCGATGTTGAGGGCTATGACGTCGAGGAGGATCTCGTTGTCGTAGACGACCGACATGTCGTTGTCGACCTTCTGCGCGGTCTGGGGCATGGCGCCGGCCGGCTCGATGACGCGGTGGGTTCCGTACTTGTTGCCCATGGGCATGGCGATCCTCCTGGGCCTGCGCAGCCTGAGCGCTGCGTCGGCGAATGCTGGCGAGCTGCGCGGACCGACCGGCCCGCCTCTGCGCTGTCCTGATTGTACTCTTATACCCCCTCAATCGACCTGCCGTCAAGCTGCAAAGTTGAGATATATATCGATACAATAGTGGTTTAGGAATAGAGTACAGATATCGGATATCATGGCGCTGTTATGGGTTGGCCCAGGCTACACCGGTCTTCCCGCCCGTAGTATAGTGAAGCATCTTCTTTGAAGGAGTTCGCATGCCCAGTCCGAAAAAAACCGATCCCAAGGCTCCCAAGTTCCTCGAATTCACCATCACGGACCCGGAAGGGAAAATCTGGGGCAAGGTCATCGCCCAGGAAAAGCAATTCGCCTCAGGCTCGGTCGGCTTCTATTGCAACGGGAAAGTCGAAAACCCCGAGAGCCACGAGCGCTATCAGGCGGGATTGAACATCACCCTCATCGGCAGCAAGCCCGATCAGGGTTGAGGGGCGGTTCATTTCGAGCGTCATCGGCATCTTCTGATGCGGAGCGATGGACGCATGCCGAGGTTGCGTTGACGAGGATGCGCGATCTGTCGTCGTCGGAGCGGGCGACGACCGCGACCTGCCCGAATCGAACGGCTCCTACGGCTCGGCGGGCTTCGACCTACGCTCGTCGCCGAACTGACGCGGCAGCCGGGCGGGGATATCCGTATCGCATCGGGTCGCCCTGTCATTGACCATTTCCGCGACTGCACCTATAGTTTCGGCTATAATTTTGTTAGGAGGAAAAAGAATGGCGGAATCAACGGCCGACAAGTTGAAGGCCCTCGACAAGCAGCGGGCGGAAATACTGGGCGCTTTCGTAAAAGAACGACAAGGGCTCATAAAGCAGAAGAAAGAAGAAGTGGCCAAACTCGAAGAGGAACTCCGCGCGCTGCTCTCTCCGAAGTCCGCCGCGAAGGGAAGAAAAGCCGGCACGACGACGAAGGCTCCCGCGAAGGCCAAGACGGGGCCCAAGGCCGGGAAACTGCCCGCCGAATTCACGGCCAAGGAGTTGGCCGGAATCATAGAAGGCTTGAAAGAAGGGATCAAGGAAGCCGGAGAGCTCAAGCGCTTCGTGGGGAAGGGTCGAAGGATACCGCTCATCAACAAGGCGCTCGAGGCCTATAAGGCTTTGGGCCCCAAGGAGCGGACGGCGGAAGCGCTCGAGGCGGCCATGAAGAGCCTCAAGGCGAAAAAACCGGAATAGAATATTCCGCGGAATAGAATATTCCGGG
>JAJXZP010000126.1:6789-8625 GCA_021779995.1 bacterium
CTCGCCCGCTACGTCGGACCGCGGAATTCCGAAGCGGGAATCCCGACGGCCGAATGGGGATAAGGGCGGCGGCGCGAAGGACGATGTCGGCGTGCCGAGCGCCGTGGCGGATGGAAACCGGTGGAGCGTCCGGCGTCCGGCCGGCGATCTCGGGATATCTCCCATCGCCCCCTTCCGCGTTGACAGAAAACCTCGTCCCTACTATGGTGGCCGCGGAGATTCAGTGAAGCAGTTCGATGCCGCGATCGTCGCGAACAGGTCCCTCGCCGAGTCCTGGCGCGAGCTCGCCCTGGAGTGGGACTCGTCCGCAGGGCTCCCCGAGCCCGGGCAGTTTTTCACCTTCCGCGCCTCCGGCTCGACCGATCCCCTGCTTCGCCGTCCCCTCGCCTTCTCCGCGGTTGACCGGGACGCTTCCCGCGCCTCGGCGATCTATCAGGTCCGCGGGCAGGCCACGCGGCTCCTCTCGGAGCTCGCCCTCGGCTCCCGCATCGACATTCTCGGCCCGCTCGGAAGGGCCTTCCCGGCGCCGGGCCCGGACGAGATTCCCATCCTCGTCGCCGGCGGCATCGGGCTGGGGCCCGTGCTTTTCCTCGCGCGGGAGCTCGGCGCGGCGCGACGGGCCGCATCCGCCGCACTCGCTGGAGCGGCCGCATCCGCTGGCACGGCCGCCGCTCCGGCTGGCGCTCCGGCCGCCTCCGCCGCCGCTCCGGCCGCATCCGGCGGCGTAGCCGCCTCCTTCGCCGGCCTCGCGCCGATACTCGTCCTGGGCTTCCGTAGCGCGCTCGCAATTCCCCGCCTCGAGCTGCCGCCCGACGCGATCCTATGCACCGACGACGGCTCGCGCGGCTTCCGCGGCACCGTGCTCGACTGGCTCGAGCGCGAGGCTCCCGAAGGGACGGCGCGGCTCTACGCCTGCGGACCGGCGGCCATGCTCGCCGCCCTCGCGGCCTATGCGCGAAGGCGGGGATGGAAGGCCAGCCTCTCGGCGGAGCAGTGGATGGCCTGCGGCGTCGGGGCCTGCATGGGCTGCGCCCTCCCGCGCGCCGACGGCAAGGGCTACCTCAGGGCCTGCGCCGACGGCCCCGTGTTCGACAGCCCCGCCCCGGACGGCGCCGAAATAGACTGGGCGGCCGAAGCGCGCAGGGTCTCGGCGCCTAGCCCCGCGCAGAGCCCCGCGCCAGGCGCGGCACCAAGATCGGCGCCCAGCGCCATGCACGGCCCCGCGCAGAGTGCCACACACGGCCCCGCGCAGAGTGCCACACACGGCCCCGCGCAGAGCCCCGCGCCAGGCGCGGCGCCCCCGGCCACGGATCCGCGAGCGAAGGGCGGCCACGAACCGCGGGCGGGCGAGGCATGAAGGCGGAGCTCCGCGTCCGGCTCGGAGCGCTCGAGCTGCCCAACCCCGTGGGAGTCGCCTCGGGGACCTTCGGCTACGGCGCCGAGTACGAGGAGCTCGTCGACATCGACGCTCTCGGCGCGCTGTACACCAAGGCCGTGACGCCGGAGCCGCGGCCGGGCAACGAGGTGCCGCGCATCGTCGAGACGCCCTCGGGCATGCTCAACTCCATAGGACTCGCCAACCCCGGACTCGAGGTCTTCGTGGCCGAGAAGCTGCCCGCGCTCCGCGCTCGCCGCTGCCCCGTGATCGTCAACGTCGCCGGCTCCACCGAGGACGACTACCGCCGCGTCGTCGAGCGCATCGAGGAGGAAGGGGGCGTCTCGGGCTACGAGATCAACGTCTCCTGCCCGAACGTCAGGCACGGAGGACTCTCCTTCGGGACCGATCCCGCCCAGGTCGAGCGCCTGACTTCCTCGCTGCGGGCCGCAACCAAGCGC
>JAJXZP010000193.1 GCA_021779995.1 bacterium
CGGCCGCCGCGGCCGGAGCGCCGCGCCTAAAAGGGAGATCGCAGCATGAAGTTCACCGACGGCTACTGGGGCCTCAGGGAAGGCGTCCGTATCTCATCGCCCGCGCAGGCGCTTGATGTCGAGCGGCGCGACGGCAGTCTCCTCGTCTTCGCGCCCTGCACGGCCATCCGCCACCGCGGCGACACCTTGAACGCTCCCCAGCTCTCCTACCGCTTCAG
The DNA here is from genome assembly GCA_021779995.1 of bacterium. Lineage (GTDB taxonomy): Bacteria > Spirochaetota > Spirochaetia > Treponematales > Rectinemataceae > JAJXZP01. The sequence goes on from JAJXZP010000193.1 coordinate 219, forward strand.
CTCGCCCCTGCCCGGGGTGATCCGCGTCGAGATCGTCCACTGGAAGGGCGCGAAGGCGAAGGGGCCCGATTTCGAGGTCGCCTCGCTTCCCGGCTTCGAGCCCGAGATCGAGATCGCAGCCGAGGAGGCGAGTCTCGTCTCGGGCGACACGCGCGTCACGGTGAGGCGGGGCGGCGAGTGGTCCGTGGACTTCTTCAGCGCCGGCGACAGGATTACGGGTTCGGGACCCGGCCAGGCGGGGCACATCCTCGACCGCGACGGAAGCTTCATGCGCGAGCAGCTGGACCTCGGCGTCGGCGAGTGCGTCTACGGGCTAGGCGAGCGCTTCACGCCCTTCGTCAAGAACGGCCAGGTCGTGGACATGTGGAACGAGGACGGAGGCACGAGTTCCGAGCAGGCCTACAAGAACGTCCCCTTCTACCTCTCCGACCGAGGCTACGGCGTGTTCGTGGCCCATCCGGAGCGCGTCTCCTTCGAAGTCGGCTCCGAGGTCGTCTCGCGCGTGCAGTTCTCCGTGCCCGGCGAGCGGCTCGAGTACTACCTCATCGGCGGTTCCGGTCCCAAGGAGGTTTTGAGACGTTATGCGGCCCTGACGGGCAGGCCCGCCCTGCCGCCGCCCTGGTCCTTCGGGCTCTGGCTCACCACCTCCTTCACCACGAGCTACGACGAGGCCACGGTCAATTCCTTCATCGACGGCATGCGCGAGCGGGACATCCCGCTGCACGTCTTCCACTTCGACTGCTTCTGGATGCGCGAGTTCCAGTGGTGCGACTTCGCGTGGGACAGGTGCCAGTTCCCCGACCCCGAGGCGATGCTGCGCCGCCTCAAGGCCAAGGGCCTCAGGATCTGCCTCTGGATCAACCCCTACATCGCCCAGAAATCCCCGCTCTTCGACGAGGGAATGGAGGCGGGCTATCTCCTGAGGCGCCCCGACGGCGGCGTCTGGCAGTGGGACCGCTGGCAGGCGGGCATGGGGCTCGTGGACTTCACCAACCCCGGGGCCGTGGCCTGGTTCAAGGAAAAACTGCGCCGACTCCTGCGCATGGGCGTGGATAGCTTCAAGACCGACTTCGGCGAGCGCATCCCCGTCGACGTGGTCTACCACGACGGCTCGGAGCCCGAGCGCATGCACAACTACTACACCTACCTCTACAACAAGGCGGTCTTCGAGCTTCTGGAGGAGGAGCTGGGGCGCAACCGGGCCCTCCTTTTCGCGCGCTCGGCCACCGCGGGCAGCCAGAAGTTCCCGGTGCACTGGGGCGGGGACTGCTCGGCGACCTACGAATCCATGGCCGAGACCCTGCGAGGCGGACTCTCGCTCGGCCTCTCGGGCTTCGGCTTCTGGAGCCACGACATCTCCGGCTTCGAGAAGACCGCGACCCCCGATCTCTACAAGCGCTGGGTGGCCTTCGGCCTTCTGTCCTCGCACTCGCGGCTCCACGGCAACGAGTCCTACCGCGTGCCCTGGCTCTTCGACGAGGAGGCGGTCGAGGTCCTGCGCTTCTTCGCGGCGCTCAAGTGCCGCCTCATGCCGTACATCTTCTCCCAGGCGGTCGAGGCCTCCCGGGAGGGCCTGCCCGTGATGCGCGCGATGGCGCTCGAGTTCCCCGGCGACCCGGCCTGCTCCTACCTCGACCGGCAGTACCTGCTGGGCTCCTCGCTCCTCGTCGCGCCGATTTTCGCGGCCGACGGCTATGTGTCCTACTACCTCCCGGCCGGCCGCTGGACCAAGCTCCTCTCCAACGATCTGGTCGAGGGCGGGCGCTGGATCCGCGAGCGCCACGACTACGTGAGTCTTCCCCTCATGGCCCGGCCGGGCTCCCTCATCCCCATGGGCGCCGACGGGACCAGGCCCGACTACGACTACGCGGCCGGCGTCGCCTTCCATCTCTTCGAGCTGGCCGAGGGAGAGACGGCCTCCGCGGCAGTGCACGGCGAGGAGGGCGAGCCGCGCCTCGAGTTGGGCGTCGCGCGCAGGGGCGGGCGGATCGAGGTCGAGGCCCGAGGGGCTGTCGCCGACTGGAGTCTCGTGCTGCGGAACCTGCGCTCGGTCGCCTCCGTCGCCGGCGGCAGGGCTGCGGCCGATCCCCTCGGACTCAGAATCCACGTCGCGGGGACGGGCGAGGCTGGTATCGTGCGTCTTGACATCCTGCTCTAGTCCGATCGCGCCCTTCCAGCCGATTTTAGCCCGGACTCGCGAGCCCCTGCGGCCTGAAGTTCGCGGGTGATCAATCCTGAACACCTCGAACCAAGGTCGCGGCAGGGCAGACGTGCGCGCAACGCTTCCGCCCCGTCCACGACCCCGGTCCCCATGATCGTATCCCTCGCCGTAGCCTCTCCCCTGCCGGGCCGCGGGCCGGAATTCCCATCGGTCTTTCGCGGCTGGCTGAAAATCGCCAAGGATGCTAGGATTGAAAGCGCCGCATTGCAAACAGGCGCGGCCCATTCAACATCGTGCGGAGGCGTTCCATGGATGAGCAGGGAGTGAAAATCTACCCCTACCGCTGGGTGGTTCTCGCGGCGTTCATGCTGGTCAATGTCATGGTCCAGGTTCTGTGGATCTGCTACGCCCCCATCGCCTCCATCGCGGCCGCGGCCTATGGGGTGAGGCGGGACGACATCGATCTGCTCGCGAACCTTTTCATGCTTCTCTACATCCCGTTTTCCTTTCCGGCCGCCTGGGCCATCGATACCTTCGGGTTCAAGAAGGCGGTCGGCTTCGGGGCGACCCTCATGGCGGTGTTCGCGCTCGTGCGGGCCGTCTTCCCCTTCAGCTACGCGGCCGCGCTGGTCGGGGCGATCGGCATTTCCGTCGGGCAGCCCTTCCTGCTCAATGCCTTCACGAAACTGGCCGCCCGATGGTTTCCGCAGAAGCAGCGCGCGACCATCACCGGAGTCATCTTCCTGGCCCTGTTCGCCGGGATCGGACTGGGGGAGACGCTCAGCCCCGCCCTGGTGGCCTCCGCGGGCTTCGCGGGCATGCAGCTGATTTTCGGCGTTACGACGGCGGCCGTCGTCGCCCTCTTCCTCGTCTTCGCGAGGGCCGATCCCCCCACGCCCGCCAGCCCCGCGGGAGAGCAGCCCCGGGCTCTGGTGCTCGACGGCCTGCGGCAGATGCTCAAGGACCGCGACGTCTACCTGCTGTCCCTGGCCTTGTTCCTGGGCAGCGGCATCGTCAACGGCGTCTTCACCCTGATCGACGGCATAGATACGGAAAAATCGCTCACCGTGTCGCAGGGCGCCTTCCTCACGGCCGTCCTGCTCCTGGGCGGCATCGCGGGCAGCGTCGTGCTCCCCGCCGTCTCGGACGCGATCCGGCGGCGCAAGCCGCTCATCATCGCCGGCATCTTCATCTCCGTGCCCGCCACCTTCGGGCTCGCCCTGGGCAGGAACTACATCTTCGAGATCGTCAGCTTTTTCGTCATGGGATTCTGCATCACCGGGCTCACGCCCGTCGCCTACCAGTACGGCGCGGAGATCACCCACCCGGCCCCCGAAGGCACGAGCAACGGCATCTTCGCCCTGGTGGTGCAGGCTTCGGGCTTCCTGATTCTCCTCATGGACGGGCTCAAGAACGCTTTCAGGAATTCCTACATGCCGTCCATCATGGGACTGGCGATCCTCCTGGCCGCGAGCGGGTTCCTGCTCATTTTCGTCAGGGAGTCTCCGGAAATGCATCGGCGCGCGGTGTCGATGCGGGAAGGGATCGACTCATAGGTCCGCTCCGCGGGATGAGGCCTCGCTCCTAGGAGTGCGAACATGGCTGAAAAGACGAAGAGACTGCTCCTGGTCGAGGACGAAGCCCTCATCGCCCTGGCCGAGAAGGCGAGCCTGGAACGGCAGGGGTACTCGGTCGTCGTCGCCGCTTCGGGCATTTCGGCGGTGGCGATCACCTATGCGGAATCGGACATCGACCTCGTCCTCATGGACATCAATCTGGGACCCGGCATGGACGGCACGGCGGCGGCGGAGGCCATTCTCAAGCGGCGGGAGATGCCGGTGGTATTCCTGTCGAGCCATATCGAACCCGAGATCGTCGAGAAGACCGAGAGGATCACGTCCTACGGCTACGTGGTCAAGAACTCCGGGATCACGGTGCTCGACGCCTCCATCAAGATGGCCTTCAAGCTCTTCGAGGCCAACCGCAAGCTCAAGGCGACGATGGGCCGCCTCGAGGCCACGCTCGACGCCATGCCCGACCTCCTCTTCGAGGTGGGCTTGGACGGGCGATACTACGACGTCCACGCTCCCCAGACCGAGCTGCTCTTCAAGCCGCCCCCGGACATGATCGGGAAAAGCGTCTACGAAATCCTGCCGCCGGAACCGGCCGAGATCATCATGGGAGCCGTCAGGGAGGCCCACGAGAAGGGGCGTTCCTTCGGCAGGCAGTACCAATTGACCGTGCCCGCGGGAAAGCGGTGGTTCGAGATTTCCGTTTCGCGCATCGTCAGCGCCTCCGACGAGCCCCGCTTCATTTTCCTGGTGCGGAACATCACCGAGCGCAAGGGCGTGGAGGAAGCGCTCCGCCGGGAAGGGTATCTGCTGCAGGTGCTCATGAACTCGAGCCTCGTCCACATCTACTTCAAGGACCTGGAAAGCCGCTTCATCCTGGCGACCAGATCCCACGACGCCTTCTTCGGCCTGAGCGATCCCGCCCAGATGATCGGCAAGACCGACTTCGACTTTTTCACCTCCGAGCACGCCCAGGCGGCCTACGACGATGAGCAGACGATAATCAGGACGGGCCGGCCGCTCCGGAAGGAAGAGCGCGAAACCTGGGCCGGGCGCCCGGACACCTGGGTCCTCACCGAGAAGATGCCCCTCTACGACACCGACGGCAACATCATCGGCACCTTCGGCATCTCGAGCGACATCACCGAGCGCAAGCACGCCGAGGAGGCGCTGAGGGAGAGCGAGGCCAGGTATCGCAGCCTCTTCCAGAACGCCCCCGTCGGCATCTTCTATTCGACGGTCGACGGCATGGAGCTCAGCGTCAACGACGAGTACGCCCGCATCATGGGCTACGACTCGCCGGAAGAGCTCGTGCGCATCGTCAACCGGGCCGGCGCGGCCAAGGCGATCTTCGACCATCCGGAGGAGCGCGCCTACCTGATCGCCACCGCCCTGGAAAGCCCCGGCCGCTGGATCAGGACCGAGCAGCGATACAAGAGAAAGGACGGGACGCATATCCTCACGCGCCTGGTTTTCCGGGCCCTTTCCGAGAACCCCGGCATGCTCGAAGGCTTCGTCGAGGACCTCAGCGAGCGCAGGAAGGCGGAGGCGTCCCGGCACAGCAGCGAGGAGCGGCTGCGCAACGTCATCGCCGCCGCCAACATCGGTACCTGGGAGTGGAATGTCCAGACCGACGCGGTCAAGATCGACGAGCGCTCGCTGGCCCTGCTGGGCTACGAGCCCGGCGAGCTCCCGCATCTGGACATGAAGGCGTGGCTTGGATTGAAGCACCCCGACGACGCCGTCGCGGTGAACGATCTGCTCAAAGATCACCTGCAGGGCAAGACGGACTTCTATTCCTTCGAATCCCGCATGCGGCACAAGAGCGGCGGCTGGGTCTGGATCCTCGGCCGAGGCAAGCTCGTCGCCTGGGACAGGCACGACGCCCCCTTGCGCATGTACGGCATCTACATGGACATCACCGAGCGGAGGAAGGCCGAAGAGCAGGTGCGGAGCCTCCTGCGGGAGAAGGACACCATCCTGAGGGAAGTGCATCACCGCATCAAGAACAACATGGGCGTCATCCACAGCCTGCTCGGCCTCCAGGCCGCTTCCGTGCGGGAGCCGAGCGCGGCCGCCGCCCTCGACGACGCCGCCAACCGCGTCCAGAGCATGACGCTGCTCTACGACAAGCTCTACCAATCCGCGACCTTCGACGCGGTCTCGATCCGGGACTATCTCTCCTCCCTCGTCGACGAGATAGTCGGAACCTTTCCCGGCGGCGCTTCGGTCCGGGTCGAGAAGAATATCGAGGACGTCCAGCTCGACGTGAAACGGCTCCAGCCGCTGGGCATCATCGTGAACGAGCTGCTGACCAACATCATGAAGCATGCCTTCGCGGGAAGGGATGCCGGATCGATCGAGGTGTCCGTCTCCGTTGCGGCCGGGAAAGTCTCCCTGGCCGTCCGAGACGACGGGGTGGGGATGCCGGATGCCGTGGACCTCGGCCGTTCGTCCGGATTCGGCCTTACGCTCGTGCAGACCTTGACCGAGCAGATCGGCGGCAGGCTCAGGATCGAGCGGGGTCGCGGAACGGCGGTGATCCTCGAATTCGAGAAATGAGCGTCGCCGAGGGGCCGCTCCCCGACGCGTTCCAGTCGACGACCGCAGCCCGCCTGCCGACGCGTTCCAGTCGACGGCCGAAGCCCCGCCCGCCTGCCGCGGGGCCGCGCGGCTGTCACTTCCCGGGCACGACCCCAGGTCGCAGGCCTCGGCCGGCATCCAGTGGGCGTCCTTGCCCTCCCACTTCACGTTGCAGCCGATCGGGTTGGTCACGGCGAGGCGGGGAGGCCTGCCGGCGACGGTGTCCTCCAGGGCGCGCTCCAGGTCGTTGACCGTCATCCGCGCGACCTCCCGGGGGTTGTCGTCGCCGCGGCCCGTGTACACGAGCGCGCGCCTGGCGTCGAAGACGTAGAAATGAGGCGTGCGCAGCGCGCCGTAGGCCCGGGCGACGTCCTGGCTCTTGTCGCGCAGGTAGACCCAGGGGAACCTGTACGTCTCCATGCGGGCGACCATGTGGTCGAAGTCGTCCTCGGCATGGGTGAGCTCGCTGTTCGAGTTGATGCCGACGAACCTGACGCCCAGGGGCGCGAAGCGGAGGGCCACGGCCCTCGTGACCTCGTCCGAGCCGAGCACGTAGGGGCAGTGGTTGCAGGTGAAGAAGACCACCAGCACCGTGGCGTCGGCGAAGTCGCCGAGGCCGTAGGTCTTCCCGTCGGTCGCGGGGAGCGAGAAGCCGGGGGCGGCGGCCCCGAGCTCGAGGGTGAAGCTCATGGCGCGCTCCGTTAAAAGATCGCTTCGCCGGCGCGTGCGGTCACGCCCGAGCGCAGCTCGGCCATCTTCGGGCCCAGGGCCTTCATGTGCGGCGACGCGCCGTGGGCCGCGAGGGCCTCGGGCGATTCCCAGCGCTCGATGAGCGTTATGCGATTGCGATCGACGGCTTCTTGGATGGACAGCAGCGAGGCATTCTCCCGGACGTAGTCGTAGCCGATGCAGCCGCGCTCGGCCAGCACGAGGGGCCGCAGCCGCCCGCACAGCTCCAGGGATTCCTCCATGCAGCCGTCCTTGATCGTCATGGTCACCACTACATATACCATCGAGGTCCTCCTTGGTCTTTCCGCGCCCGGGCCGCGGGACATGTCCCCGATCCGACGCGATGCCGACAAGGGCCTCGTCCGGAGCCGGGAAGCCCCGGCGGGCATATCATACGATGTGGCGGCCTCCATGGCTATCTTCCCGACGGAGAAACACCCGCTAACGCCTTCGACCTCGTCCGGACTCGCCAGGGGACGCCCGCCGGGCAATCGCCCCCGAGGGAGCGCGGGGCCGGTGGACCCGCGAGTGGATTACCGCAACGTATCTTGCTGGGATTTTCGGGTCGAGGATCGCGGCGGGAAGGGCTGCACCCCGAAGGCTCTTTGGGGCCTCCGGGGCGGCGCTGCCGCGTCTGGAAGAGGAGGCGGGGCGGACCCGCCTCCTCCTGGGCCTAACTATTTCTTCGCCAGCCTGCCGGCGAGCTCGGCGATCCAGGCGCCCTGGGCCTTGGCGGCCCCGAGCTCGTGCTCGCTCGGCATGCGCGAGCCGTCGCCCGAGGTGACGGCGGCGGCCCCGAACACCGAGCCGCCGTTGACCGCGCCCAGGTCGAAGAGGCCGGGGAACTTGGCGTAGGGCAGGCCCGCGATCACCATGCCGTGCGCGAGGAGCGTGCTTTGCACATGCAGAATCGTGGGCACCGCGCCGCCGTGCAGCGTGGCGCTGGAACTCATCACGGAGCCGACCTTGCCCACGAGGCCGCCGCGCTGCCAGACCTGACCCGTCGAATCGAAAAACGCCGCCGTCTGGCTCGACATGTTGCCGTAGCGGGTGGGAACGCCGAAGACTATGCCGTCGGCCCATTCGAGATCCTCGGGCTTGACCGCCGGGACGCCGGCGAAGGCTTTCTGCGCCTCGTCCGCCTTCATCGCGGCCAGGACCGCGGGCGGCAAGGTCTCGGGAATTCGCAGAAGCTTCACCTCGGCTCCCGCGGCCTTGGCCCCCTCCGCCGCGGCCTGCGCCATCTTGTACATGTGCCCGAACATCGAATAGAAAACGACTGCCACTTTCATAATCCCTCCTCCGAATCCATGCTTGGCGGACGATGATGCTCCACCGTCCGCCTCCGCGAATGCCGTACGTAGGTGCAGCTCTCTCGGAATGTCTCAACCTTCCGCAGTGTCTTCTTATACCATACAAAAAAAGTCGTATATAGTGAAATTCCAAACCGGGCTTGCGACCGGCGTCCCCGAGACCGGCGATCCACGGCGAATGGGGCAGGTGAATATCCTTGACTCGTGCATTCGGTGACATTCGAAGAGCGCGCGTGATACGATGGCCCACCATGGCAAACCGCTTCGTTCGAAGGATAAGGAGCGGGGAGATCGGAACGATCGAGGAACTCAAATCCGAGTTCAAGACGCTCGCCAAGCTGAGCCATCCCGACCTCCTCGGGCCTGGCGCGGAGGGCGACGAGTTCGCGAGCATCCGGCAGGAATACGAGACCGCCCTGGCCGACTTCGAGCGGCATCGCTTCGGCGCCCGGGACGCGAGAGCCGAAGTCACCGACGCCGCGACCGAGGACGCCTGGCCCCGTCTCGAACTCCTCATCAAGCGAGGCTTTCCCAAGATTCCGCGTCACGAGAAGGAGACGCTGCGCTACGAGTACGCCCGCTGGAGACTCGCCCGATCGCTGGACGGCGAGCTTGGCCGCCTTTTCGTCGCCTGCGAATCCGCGCTGCTCGGGATGAAAGCCGGCTCTCCGGAGGGCGTCGACCTCGTTCTCGATTTTCTCCGGAGCCTCATCGAGTATCGCGCGCGGGGACTGCCCGCCATGCGCACCCAGATCGTCCTCGAGCTCGGGGCGCTCCGCGCCGATCCCCGCGTCCCGGAGGGCGCCCGCGACTTCGTCCGGGCCCTCGCGCTGGAACTCGGCATCGGGGGGGAGATCGGCGGGGTGGCGGGGGCCTGAGCCGCCTTCGCGACCGCGGTGCCCCGAGCCGGTTCGCGACCGCGCCGCCCCGAGCCGCGACCGCGCCGCCCTGAGCCGGTTCGCGCTACCAGGGGGCCGGGTAGAAATCTTCCACGTTGTCGGCGGTGATGAGCTTGACCGGAAGATACTTGATGGGGTTGAAGTCGATGCCGTTGAAGTAGTCCACCGCCATCGCGATCGGAAGAGCCCCGTCGGTCTCGGCCGGCTGGTAGGTCGTGGCGAGGACCTTCCCTTCCTTGACGAGGTCGAGCGAGATCCGGCAGTGCCCCTGGGCCACGACGACGATGTCCTCCCTCCCCGTCTCCCGGAGCGCGTCGACGATGCCCTGGAGGGCCGAGCCCTGATCCGCGGAGACTATGCCGCCGAGCGAGCCCCCCCTTCGCGATATCCATTCCTTCACGACGGCCTTCGTCTTCGCGCGGTCGAATTCCGTGTAGGCGCGCTCCAGGCAGGACATGCCGGGAGCGTAGGTCGCCAGCTCGGTGATCGGCGCGAAGGTCCGGGCGAAGTACGGACCCGAGCCGGGGACATGCTGCACGATGCCGTAGCCGCCGGACTTGCCCATGGCGTCGGCCAACGTGCGCGCGAGGAGCCTGAAGGAGCCCCACTCGTCGGTGCCCGTGTAGCCCAGGATGTAGGGAAAGGCCGCGGCGGACGGCATGTTCGTGCAGGCGATGATCGGGATCCCGGCGTCGTACACCGTGCGGATGAGGGCCTCGCTCCGGTCCACGTCGTTCGCCGCGAAGACCACGAGGTCCGCGCCCGAGCGGACCGCCTGGTCGATCTGCTCGGCCTGGACCCTGTCCGAGTCGGACTTGGGCAGGGGATGGAGATCGAGCTCGAGGCCGAAGAAGGCCGCCGCCTTCTTCATGCCCGCGTTGTGCGCCAGATAGTAGGGGTGGAAGGCGGGATTCACGCTCGCTATGCGCCGGCCCCGGGCGCCCTCGGCTCCCGAGGCCGGCAGGGGAGCCTTCTTGACGCCCCAGCCCGCGTATTCGTAGTCGTGCCAGTGCCGCGCGTCGGTCTCGGCCAGGGACTCGGGGCGGCCGGGGCGCGGCGGCGCCGACTTCCGCCCCTCGTCCCAGACGAGAAGGCTCTGCCCGTCGTTCGACCTCAGGCCCGAAGCGTCGAAGGTGACGAACTGGGCCAGGTCGGCCTCGAGTCCCTCGATGTTCCGCAGATTCTCCTTGCCCAGCTCGCGGATGACGCCCGAGGCCTGCAGCAGATCGTTCACCGCCTCGCCCACCTCCTCCATGGAGGAAGCGTTCTGCGTGGACAATCCCGCCACCGTGCGCATCGAGGCCTCGATGCGGTTCGATTCGACGTCGATGCTTCTCGCCGAGGATTGGACCTTGCCCGTCGCCTCCGAGAGCTCGCCGAGGGAGGCAGTTATCTGCTTGCTGCCCAGGCGCATCTCGTCGAGCCCGGAGATGATCTCGGCCACCCCTCCGGCCACGTCGGCTATGGTTTCGGTCATGGAGCGGACCGACGAGGAGGCGTGGACGGCCGATTCGTGGGCTTCATGGATGCGGCCGATCGTGCCGTGGAGATTCGCCGCGATTTCCTTCGACTTGACGGCGGTCGTCTCGGCCAGCCTCCGAATCTCGTCGGCGACCACGCCGAAGCCCTTGCCGTACTCCCCCGCGTGGGCCGCCTCAATGGCGGCGTTCATGGCGAGGAGATTGGTCTGGCTCGCGACATCCTGGATGACGCCGGCCGACTCGGCGATCGTGTCGGCCGCGTCGGAGATGGCCCGCATCTCCTCGAGGCTCCGGTCCATGTCGGCCATCCCCGTCTGGGCCCGCTCGGACAGGGCCTCGATCGATCGTCCTCTTCCCCTGGACACCTCGGCTATGCTCTGGATCGAGGCGATCATCTCCTCCACCGCGCTCGACGAGCTGGCCACCGCGGAGCCCTGGGTCTCGATCTGGCCGACGACCTCGCGGATGGCGGTCCTGATCGACTCCACCGCCCCCTCGGCCGCGGCGATATCCCGGCGCAGGAACTCGCTGTTGCCCTTCATGCTGCCGACGCTCGCCGCGATCTGCTCGGTGGCCGAGGCGAGCTCGGAGGCGCCCGACTCCAGACGGCCGCTCGTGCTCCTCGTCGAGGCGTTGAGCAGCTTCATGCGCATGATCAGGTTGTGGATGTTGGCGATGAAGATGGTGATACCCCGGGAGAGGGGCCCCACCAGCGTGTCGCGGCCGATTTTCAGGCGCTTGGTGAGATCCTTCTCGCCCGAGGCGAGGGCCTCGACCGGAGCGGAGACTTCCCCGACGCGCGTTCCCACCGTCCGCATCATGACGGCGACGCTGCACGCGGCGGGAACCAGGGCGAGGATGAGGGCGAGGGCCGGCAGCCCGAGGGCGCTTTCGATGAAGCCGAGGGCGCCGAGGGCCCAGGCTGCGATGACGAGCGCCGCGGTCAGGGCGAGGGGTGCGAGCGCCGAAAAGACCAGGCGCCGGGCTCGTTTGCTTGTCGATGCCATAAATTCGCTATGATCATCCCGCTTTCCCAAACAGTAAATGGGCAAAAGTCCGGGTGTGATGCAGAAAAGGTCGCAGCGCCGCCGTTCGCCCTTGCGTTCCGCGGATGTTTCGAGGAGGCGACGCTCAAAGGGCGCGGTTTCTTCACCTCGATCGAATATTCCAAAAAATGCTTGATTTCGTCGATCTAGTTTGATAAACTAGTTGATATGGATAGCGTAATGGAAATCGGGGCCTTCGAGGCCAAGACCCGTTTCTCCGAGCTTCTCGAAACGGTCCGCGGGGGCCGGGAAATTATCGTCACGCGAAGGGGGGAGCCCATGGCCCGCATTGTGCCTATCGGCGATAAAAAGGAAGAGATAGCCCTCCTTCTCAGGGAGTTCGAGGACATACGTGCGGGAGCTCGGCCCGGTCCTTCCATTCGCGCCCTCATCGAGGAAGGTCGTCGATGAGCTTCGTCCTCGACGCGAGCGTCGCGGCGAGCCTCTTTCTCCCCGACGAGGAGAGTGAGACGGCAAGGTCGATACTGGGCGGGGCCGGAGGCAGCATCCTCGTCCCGACCCTGTTCTGGTACGAGATGGCCAGCATTCTGTCGGCCAGCGTTCGGAAGGGCAGGCTGGGCGAAGGCCCGGCCTTCAGGGCTCTCGAGATGCTGCGCAGGCTCGGCTTGAAGGTCGATGCCCGCCCCATCGAAGAACTCCTGCCTGCTATCTTCATGCTGTCGCGGGAGCACGAGCTTTCGTCGTACGACTCGGCGTATCTCGAACTGGCCGCGCGCGAGGGCGCGACTCTCTGCAGCCACGATGGGGAATTGCGGGCGGCCGCGAAAAAGATAGGCCTTTCGCTGCTTCCCGCCGCGTGATTCGGCGCAGCTCCGGGCCGGGGAAAGCGCTCTCGCGCGCTCGCCCGCGTCGCGCGCTTCCGTGCGGGCTCGATTCCCGGTCTCGCTTATAAAAAAAGCGCGCTCCCCAGCGGGGATCGCGCCTTTTTAGCCGAGACCGGGAATCGCCCTCCGCGATTCGGCATCCTGCCTCATCGCTCCGGGCCGGGGAAAGCGCTCTCGCCCGCGTCGCGCGCTCGCCGCTCTCGCGCGCTTCCGTGCGGGCTCGACCGATCGCCATCCTCAGATGATCGGATGGCGATCGGGGCGCTTTCCCATCGATATCCCGGTCTCGCTTATTAAAAAAGCGCGCTCCCCAGCGGGGATCGCGCTTTTTTAGCCGAGACCGGGAATCGAACCCGGTACCTGCGCATTACGAGTGCGCCGCTCTGCCAAGTGAGCTATCTCGGCGAAGACAGAGCGACTATATCGGGCGAAAGGACGAAAATCAAGAGGATCGGGCTCGCCGAAACGAGCGTAGCGCGGCTTTGCGGTGCCGACCCGCTATTTTTTCCGCCGCGAGTTCACGAACCTGATGAAGTCGTTGATGTTCTTGACGACGATGCGGTCGGGGTACACTTCCAGGCGGCGCTGATTGGCGAAGTGATTGAGTATGGTCTGGACTTCGGTGTCCGACATGCCGGCCCAATGCGAGACGTCCTCCATCGTCACCTTGAACTCGCGTTTTTCGCCGTCCTGCTCGCCGCCCGACACTGCGGCGTTGGTCTCGTAGAGCATGAGGAAGACGTCGGCGATGCGGGCCTGGGGATCGTCGAGGGTGAGGATCATGAAGCGGCGCTTCTGGTCCCAGATGCGCTTGGTGAAGAGCTTGAGGAGCCTGAGCGCGATCTGGGGGTTGCCCATCATGAGCACCTCGAAGTTTGCGCGGTTGAACTCGAGCACCTTGACCGTGTCGATGGCCTGGGCCGTGGCGGAGCGGGGCGCGCCTTCGAGGATGGCCATCTCGCCGAAGATCTCGGGGGGCTGGAGGATGTCGATGGTCTTCTCGAGCTCGCCGACGATCTTCGAGATCTTCACCCGGCCGCCCTGGATGAGGTAGAAGCTGTCGCCGGGCTCGTACTCGGCGAAGATGAGCTCGCCCGGCTGGTAGGTCCGCGCGAAGCGGGTGAAGGCTGCCAAATCAGCCATGCTTGCCCCCCTCGAGCTGGCGGAGCGACCTGGTGGCCTTGATCCGCGTCGACGCGTCCTCGTCGTTTTCCATCGAGAGAATTTTCTTGTAGAAGCCCTTGGCCCGCTCCGCGTCGCCCTTGCGCTCGTAGGACTGTCCGAGCCAGTAGAGCGTGTCGATGAGGTCGGGGTGCTTGGGGTAGGTCTGCACCAGCTGGGTGAAGTGCTTGATGGTGAGGTCGTACTGCTGGAGCATGTAGAGGCACCTTCCCATGTCGTAGAGAGCCTTCATGGTGTATTCGGGATCCTCGTTGGCCTCGACGATGCGCTTGAAGCCGGCGAGGGCCTCCTTGTAGCGCTCCGAGCTGAAGAGGCTCACCGCGTCGTAGTAGTCCTTGGCCGCGCCGGAGAGCGTGTCGCCGGGCGCCCGCTGGGCGGGCGGCACGGAGGCCACGAGCTCCTCGGCGCTCTCGGCCGTGGCGCGGCCGGTGCGGGCGGAGGCCTCGGCGACGAGGGGAGCGGGACCCCTGCCGTCGCCGTACTTGACCGATCCCGCCTCGGCCATCTCGAGATAGCGGCTTGCCTGCTCGGCCAGCTTGCCCGCCGGGTAGTAGGTCAGGTAGCGGCTGAAGACGTACTTGCCCTGGGAGTACTGCCTGCTCTTGAGGTAGTACTCGCCGGCCTTGAACAGTCCGTACTCCGGGCTCTGGGCTTCGGATTTCTCGAGCAGGTTCTCGACCTGCTTGTGCACCCGCCTGAGCTGGTTCGAGAAGACCTTGAGCATCTTCATGATGATGCGGGTGTTCGCCTGGGCGAAGACTTCGAACTCGGGCACGTTGAAGACGAGGACCTGGGCGTCGGAGAGCACGAGGGCGTTCTCCTCCCGCGGATATTTCCCCAGGGCGCTCTTGACGCCGAAGAACTCGCCCGTCTGTATGACCTCGCGCGTCTCCTTGCCGGTCTCGATGTCGGCGTAGTTGAGGCTCACCTTCCCCGATTGGAGAATGAAGACCTTGTCGCTCACATCTCCCTGGAAGTAGATCACCGAGTTGGCGCGGTAGCTTCCTACCTTAGGCATCCTATCAGACTCCCGTCCGGATCTCCTCGAAAGCCGTCAGACTTTCGGGAAAGCCACAATATAGTGTAGGCCGTGCGGCCCTGCATTGCCAGCCCGCCGAGGAGTCCGACCGCGAATCTTCGATCGTCGATCATGGTTCTTACGGCTCGAAGGGCAGGTAATCCAGTTTCTTGTCGAAACCCACGAATGCGCGAAGGTGCCTATACAGAGCCGCGGGGTCTCCCTTCACGAAGGTCGCGCGCCCTCCGAGGTCGATCCTGCCGTAACCGCCCGCGGCGAGCTCGTGCGCGAAAAAATCGCCGTACTTGTCCTCGTCGCCCAGCACGGGCGAGCCGGCGACCGTCAGAAGCTCGAGATCCTCGGGATGCGATGCGCAGAGACTCTCGTAGGGGTCGTCTGAGCTCGCGCGGAAGATCGCGAAGTCGGCGAAGGCTCCCGGCTCGACGATGCCGACCCTGCCTTGCATGCGCAGGGCCTTCGCCGCGTTGGAGGACACCATCTCGAAGAGGCTCTTCGCGGGCAGTTCCTCGCCGTACAGCTCGCGGTAGCTCGAGCGGGCGAAGCGCATCTCCTCGAGGAGATTGACGGAGCCGGTGTGGGTCGAGTCGGTGCCGAGGGCCACGTTGACCCCCGCGCGGAGCATTTTCCGGATCTTGCAGGTCAGGTTGAACATGAACTGGTTCGAGGCGGGGCACCAGGCCACCGAGGCCTGGCCCCGCTTGACCTTGCGGATGTCCTCGTCCGAGAAGCCGATGCAATGGACCAGGAGGTCGTGCTCGTCGAGGGCCTCGGAGCGCTCCAGGATGCCGACGCCGTCCTGGCTTTCCGGGTCGAAGCCCTCTTCGAGATGGGTTATGAAGGGCCAATCGCGCTCGACGGCCCATCGATGCTCGATCTCCACGCCCTCTCCCCAGCCCAGGTCGAAGGAGGAGCACTCGTGGGCCAGGCAGTAGTCCTTGATCACGCGTATGGGGAGGCCTGCCAGGTGGGCTTCGTTCAGCTCGTGGGGGAAATGATCGTTGACCGTGCCGACGCCGGAGAAGAGGTTCTTGTAGGCTCCGAGCCGGTACATCGTGGCCACGTCGATGGAAGCGCGCTCGCGGTAGACGGGCGAGGCCTTGAGGTCGGCGTCCCAGGGGGCCCAGTTCAGGTAGAACGAGCCGGCCTCCGGGCCCACGCGCGGCAGGTAATTGCCGCGCAGATGGTCGTGGACGTTGACGAGGGCGGGGAAGACGATCGCGGCCGAGCCGATTTTGAGCTCGCGCCGCGAGCCCAGGCCGAATCCCGCCACCTTGCCCTCCTCCACGCGCACGGAGGCCGAGCCGCGGATCTTGCGGGGAGTAACGACGGTGGCATCGGTCAGAGCGTATGCGGTCACGGCTCACATCCTACCGGACCTCTCCACCTGCTGGTTGTCGAGGTCCCCATTTAATTCTCGGCGGAGGAGAGCCGGACATTCACTGTCTTTTAGCCGGAGGCCCCGCGGCGAGGTTCGCCTGCCGCGCGGGCGGCGCGTCCTTCAGTCCGGGCAGAGGCGCAGGGCCAGGGCCGCCGCGCCGAAAAGCCCCGCGTCGGACCCGAGCGCCGGACGGCGCACGAAGCCCGCTACGGTTTCGGGATTCGTCAGGGGCTGGATGTAGCTGGCCAGTTCCTCGCCCACGAGGAGCGACACCCGCTCGGCCAGACCGGGGCGCAGTCCGACGCCGCCGCCCATGAGGATGCGCTCGGGCGACAGGACCAGGGTGTAGGCCGCGAAGGCCCGCGCGAGGTACCGCGCCTCGAGGCCCCAGGCCTGGTGGTCGGGATCGAGGCTCTGCGGCGGACAGCTCCAGCGGAGGGCCAGGGCGGGGCCGGAGGCCATGCCCTCGATGCAGTCGCGGTGGAAGGGACAGGATCCCGGGAAGTCGTCGCTTTCCAGGCGGGCGACCTTGATGTGCCCCAGCTCGGGGTGGGTCATGCCGTGCAGGAGCTCGCCCCCCGAGAAGACGCCGCCGCCGATGCCCGTGCCCACGGTGACGTAGACGAAGTCGCGGAGGCCGCGTCCCTCCCCCCAGAGAAACTCGCCGTAGGCGGCGGCGTTGACGTCGGTGTCGAAGGCCACGGCCACGTCGAAGGCGGCGCGGAAATAGCCCGCGACGTCGGTGCCGGACCAGAGAGGCTTGGGCGTGGACGTGATGTGCCCCCAGGCGGGATTGTTCAAATGCACCTCGACCGGGCCGAAGCAGCCGATGCCGAAGTAATCGATGCGCCCGTGCGCTTCGGCCGCCCGGGCCAGGAAGTCGCGGGCGGCCGCGAGGGTGGCCTCGGGCGTGGTGGTGGGCACCGCGCCCCGTTCGAGGAGAACCGGCTTGCCTCGGGTCGAGCAATCCGACATGAAGAGGCCGCAGACGAATTTCGTGCCGCCGGCCTCGATGGCCGCGATGATCATGATTCGCTCCTTGCCGCGGAGACATGCTTGGCGTACATGAAGTAGTCGTCGCCGGGGCCGTAGAAATCCGGAATGTGCCCGATGAGGGCGTAGCCCGACTCGGCGAGGAACCTCCCGGCCACGGCCTTTTCCCTGCGCTTCGACATCTCGAAGCGGACGATCGCCGAGGCGTCGCGGCTCAGGGCTTCGCGCTCCACCTCGTCGAGAAGCCTCGCGCCGTCCTCGTGGGCGGAGCGGGAGGACGCGAGGCAGAAGGCCGTCACGTCGAAGGTGAACTCCGCCTCCCTCCTCATGAGGGCGAAGCCTTCGAGCGTCTCGCCCTCGCGCAGCTCGACGAGCGCGTAGGAGCCTCCGGGGCTCTCGGCCCAGGCGCGCAGCGACTCGGCGAGCATCTCCAGCTCGATGTCGAGGAAGGCCCCGGTATCGCCGGCGAGGCGCAGGCAGTCGCCGATGTCGGTCAACGTATCTCGAGGCCGAGCCTGGGCTCGAAGACGTAGTTCCTTCCCGGCTGCACGTCGATGAAGGTCTCGACGGCCATGCCGCCCGAGACGAGCCTGAGGGTGTGCCGCCCGGCGCCGATGAGGCCGGCGGTCGCGCTTTGGGGCTGGCCGTCGATGAAGAGCCTGATCTGCTCGAAGTGGCGGCCGTTCAGGTCGCGGTTGACCATGGCGTCGGGGAGCACGAGCCGCCAGGTCGACATGGCGGGAACGAGGGTGGCCACGAGATTCTGCGGGCCGGAGAGGATCAGCTGCGAGCTGTAATCGGCGAAGCCGCTCGCGCGGATGGTGATCGAATAGGAGCCGGGGGGGAATATCCCGGTGTAGGGGGTCTGTCCCACCGGGCTGCCGTTGACGATGACCTGGGCCCCCGGGGCGTTGGGCGCGTCGATGCCCAGCTGGAAGCCTTGGGCCTGGAGGTTGGCGTAGATCTGCACGGGGCCGTTGACCACGATGTTCTGGCTGAAGTCGGAATAGCCGGGAGCCCGGACCAGGACGGTATATGAGCCGCCGGGGATGGAGGCGTTGAAGGGGGTCGAGCCCGCGGGATTGCCGTTGATGAAGACGCTGGCCCCCTGCACGTTGGAGTTGATGCTGAGGCTGCTGCCGTAGCCGAAGAGTTGCGGTGGTCCGACCATGCCGGGCGCCGGCTGCGCCGGCGGCGGCGGAGGCATCGGCTGCTGTTGCCATTGCTGCTGTTGCTGTTGCTGCTCCTGCCATTGCGGCTGTTGCCGCTGTTGCCATTGCGGCTGCCGCTCCTCGGGACCCGGGCCGCGGAGCCTGACGTTGAGCGTGATGGGATAGGAGCCGGCCCGGACGACGGTCTCGAAGCTGCGAAAGCCGTCTTTCTGGACCCTGATGTCGACATTGCCCTGAGGAATCAGGAACGAGAAGTTGGGCGTGGTGCTCCCTGCGAGGTGGCCGTTGATGTACACCTGCGCGCCCAGCTCGTCGCAGATGATGTTGAGCGAGGTCTTGTTCTGCGCGAAAGCCGCGCCGGCCGCGAAGGCCAGAAGCGCCGCCGCCAGCGCCAGTATGCGTTTCATGGGTCTCCTCTTCATGAGTCGGTCCCGAGAAGCGGCCAGTCTCCGGATTAAGAAGGCCGTTCGGGCGGCTCGAAACCAGTATAGTCTTCTTCGCTCGCCGTTTCCATCGGGGAGGATCCTGGCGACAGCCGTCGGTGCCGCGGAACGGCGGCAGCCGTCGGTGCCGCGGAACGGCGGAGGGCGGCGGGGGGGCATGCTTGTTTTCCCTGAGCGAAGTGATATTGTATCGGCTGGCTTCTGCGCAGGTCCCCGGTGGCTTTTTCAAGAGTCGTCCGGCTTTTGAAAAATGCTCATCGCCTCGGAGCCTTCGAATGACTCTCTCCGGGAAAGCGGGCGCGAGACGTCCGCCGCGGGCACGGCCCGTTTTTTCGACGATCAGGAGGTTGCGGTGAACAGAAAAGGTATGGCGGCCCTCGTCCTCGCCCTGCTCGTCGGCAGCGGGGCCTACGCCCAGTTCGGCCTGTGGGGGCGCCCTCATATAGCCATTGGCTTCGCGGGTTCGATCTACTCCGACACGAACCAGAGCCTGGGGACCTCGCTCTCCGAGCTCCATAACGGCAACGGCGCCTTCTACGGCCCCCTCGTCGAGGTGGGCATGGGGCACTTCGCCGTGGGCGGCTCCTTCGCCTTCTCGTTCTACCAGGAGGATTTTTCCTATAACCAGGACGGATCCTACATGATCAAGATGATGGACTACGACCTCAACCTCTACCTCCAGGGCCATCTCTTCGACTACGCCTCCGTCGTGGATCCCTTCCTCGAGTTCGGGGTGGGGGTCGCGGCCAAGAACTACCAGGACAGCAACCAGGGTAGCAACCCCATCTCGATGGCCGTCTACCCCGACATCGGCATCGGCGTGGGGCTCAATTTCGGCGGAATCGGCATCTTCGCCAAGACGAACTGGGCCTTCCCGGGTGCTCCGGTGAAAAAAGATGTGCCATTGTACTATGCCGATGGCACGCCGACAGGGCAGTACGCTTCGTACACCCTGCCCCTCTACAATATCCGCCAGTTCAAGTTCACCCTCGGGGCCAAGCTCATGTTATAGCCCGCCCGTCTTCCCGGCTCTCGACGCCAAGTTCATTCTGTAGCCGCGTAGGGCTCGCAGTAGCTCGTGCATTCGCAGATGAAGGCCTCGGCCAGGGCGGCGGCTATCGCGGCGCCGTGGGTGTTAAGGTGGATCCCGTCCACGAGGAGCCGGAAGCCGTTCGCGGCCGAGATCTCGTCGAGGCTGCGGCCGAAAAGAATCCTCGCCCGGATCGCCCGGCGCCCGATAGCCCCGAAGCGGCGGAAGGGCGGAGCGTGCGGGCTGGGCGGCAGGGACTCGAGGTACTCGACGAGCCGCTCCCGCAGGGGCAGGTAGGCGACCTCCTCGGCCTCGGCGACCCCGCGAATGATGGCCGAGTACTCCTCGGTCCGCAGGTAGGCGTAGTGGTCGCCCGCCTCGCCGATGGGCGGTATCGAGAAGAGGGCGATGCGCGCCTTCGTCTCGCGCTTGAGGCGCCGGACGACCAGGGTGAGGTTCTCCCGGAAAAACAGCGGATTGGGCCGCTCGGGGAAGCGCTGGATCGCGTAGTAGCCCAGGGCCGAGCGGAGGCCGAAGGTCGCGTTGACGTCGTTCGTGCCGATGAGGATGGTCACGGCGTCGGGATCGAGGGCGACGATCTGGTCCAGGCGCGCGGCCAGGTTGAAGGCCAGCTCCGAGTTGACGCCGGCGTTCACGAAGTCCCAGCGCGGGAGCCGGCCGGACAAAAGATCGACATAGTTCGCGCTCACGGCGCCGCGCGTGATGGAGTCGCCCGCGCAGACGGCGAGGTGCTTCTCCCGGACCCCCTCGGGATGGGCGAGGAGGTAGGAGGCCGGATCGTTGTCGGGCGGCACGAGCCGCAGGCGCGAAAGCCCCAGGTAGGCGAGCACGGTGAGCGCGACGCTGACGATGAGAAGCGCGTTGAGCGGCGTCATCTCCCTGCCCCGTCCGGGCCTTCGATGGCGGCGAGCCGGCGCTCCACCTCGGCGAGCCGCTCGCCCAGGCGCTCGATGCTGCGCTCGAGCCGCTCCTTCTCCCGCTCGAGCCGCTCGGCCGAGTCGTCGGGAGGGGGAGGGGCCAGGAAACGGGACTTGACCGAGGCGGGGCTCGAGCCCGAGCGCAGGGCCTCGAGGGCCTCCGCCCGGAGGCCGGGGTCGCGGATGCCGGCGGCCATCTTCATGCCGTCCCAGCCCACGTCGGGATCCACCTCGAAGGCCGCGGCCCGCGCGGCCGAGGAGGCCGTGCTCCGGGGCACGCCCAGGGCCCGGTCGACGTAGTCCTCGAAGCGGGCCTTGTGGCGGCGGCAGAGTTCCTGCGCCTCGATCATGAGCCGGCCGAACTCGAGCATGACGCGGCCGTTCTCGGCGAGGCAGCTTTCCTTGATGCGCCGCGTGAGGTCGACGAAGCCGGGCTCGGTGTCGAAGAGGTTCCGGTAGTGGCCCTTGGCCTCGGCAGCCACGAGCAGCTCGTGGAAGATGGCCCAGAACTCGTTCGTGTGCGCCCTGCCGGAGGCCAGGCCGCCCTTGCGCTCGCAGTGCAGGTGGTGGGCGTACTCGTGGAGCGCCGTGTACACCAGCTGCTCGTCCGACTCGAAGTTGCGGTTGTGGATGATGATCTCGGCCGTGGCGGGCTTGTACAGGCCGTTGACGATGGGGCTTTCCTTGCCCGAGAAAATGACGGAGAACTCGGTCCGCGGCTCGGCCGTGTCGAGCAGAATGCGTTTGACGTTGTCCTGGTTCATGCGAGGCTCATAATAGCCTCTTTGCTCAACGATTCAAAGCCCGCTCGATCTCGCTCTGGTTGAAGCCGACGATGATACGACCGTTCACGTCTATCACGGGCACGCCCATCTGGCCCGAGCGCCTGAGCATTTCGTCGGCGCGATGCGGGTCGGCGGCCACATTGTATTCCGTGAAGGAAATGCCGTTCTGCCTGAAATAATCCTTGGCGAGCCGGCAATAGCCGCAGCTCGGGGTCGTGTAGAGGGTGACGGACACGATGAAGCTTCCTTTCTCCGAATGGGCGGGTTTTGGCGGCTTTTTCACGACGCAGCCGCATTCTGCAAGGCTCCGAATACATGCAAATTATGGAATATTGCCGGGGGAGTCAAGAGAAGCTCGTGCATATCTCGCCGATCATTCGGCCATTTGAGATCGCGGAGCCTGTCGATACTTCTCGCCTGTCAATCGCCAGGTGAGGGGCGCCGCGTTCTCCTTGGTATGCGTCTACGCACCGGCTTGGCGACCTCGGCTCTCGCGCTTGCGCTGTTCCGCGGCCCCCTGCCCTCAGTGTCCGCCTGGGCTCAGAACCGGGAGCCGGGAGGCGGCATGGATCTCTGCGCGGACGGAGAGTCCCTGCGCAGCCGGCTTCTGCTCGGCGCTTTCGACTCGTCCCACCTCGCCCTGCTGCTCGACGAGGGGGAGAAGGGCGCCCGCCTGGTCGGGGCGCTCGAGCTGGAGGCCGAAGATGCCGGCGCGCGCGTGGTGGCGGGTCCCGGTTCGGCCGTCGGGGCGCTCCGGCTCCTCGCCGATCCGGCCTACCTCTCCCTGGGCCTCGACGACCGGCCCGGCGTGGAGCTCGACCCCTCGCTCTGCTCCGGCACCGCCGTCCTCGGCGTGGAGGCGGGGGCGTTCTCGGCCTTCGCCGTGGAACGCGGCGCCGGCGCGGGTATCCTGCTTCCGGCTACGGGGAGCGTCGCGGTCGAGCCCCAGGCCGCCTCGCCGCCCGAGGCCGCGGCGGCGGGCCTGGCTCTGAACCTGCCCTGCGGCGGAGGGAGTCTGGACACGATCGCCTCGGCCTCGCTCAGATCGGGCCGTTCGGGCGGCGAGGGCTGGCGGCCCGATCCGAGCCCCGACAGTCCGGGGCTGGTCTTCGACCTGGGGCTCCTGCGGACGATGCGCTGGCGCTCGGGCTGGGCCGTCGCGGGGCTCGCGGCGAGTCAGGGCAGGGTGGAGGGTCCGGCTCTGGCCGCCCGGCTCGAGGCCGAGCAGCGACGGGGGGCCTTCAGCCTGCGCGCGGGAGCCGGCGCGGCAGGGCCCGGCTTCCGCGGCCTCTACGGATCGAAGCCGCTCTACGAGTTCGGGACGGCCGCGGATCTGCGCCTGGCCCTGCGTCGTTCCGCGGCGCTGGGACTCGGCCTCAGGCTGAAATCCAAGCCCTCCTCGTCGGCGCCGGAATCCGGGGCGGTGTCGGGCTGGAGCCAGGAGCGGGCCGAGCGCGGCGCCGCGCTGAGCTTCGCGGCGCCCCTGCCGCAGTACGGCAGGAGCTTCTACCTTTCCTGCGCCGCGCAAAACGGCCCCGACGCCGCGGCCGTCTTCCTGCTCGGGGCGGCTCTGGCGGCCTCGCTGCGCTCGGAGGCGGGGCTGTGGCACAGCCGCTGGGGCGCCGAGCTGCGCCTCGGGGGCTCAGGCGGCCCCGGCTTCGACGGGCTCTCGCTGTCGTTGTCGGCCGGCAGGGCTCCGCCCGGAAACGACTTCGGCCCGGAGATCGAGACGCGGCTCGGCCTCGAACTCCTGGACGGCGGGCGGGCCGACGCCCCCGCGTTAGCCGATCTCGGAATCGATCTCTGGCTGCCCCTGCGCTCCTCTTCGCGTCTCGGCCTCGGCGTGGACCTGCCGAGCCCCGGCCTGCGCCTCGACCGGCTGGACGCCGCTCCGGCCGGAGGAAAGATGGTGAGTCTGTCCTATCGATGCGAGTTTTAGCGTCCTGTGCTATTCGCTTCGCTCAAGGGCCGATTACGCAAAAGCCGACCGCGGGGCCGGCTTCGGATCGGGCTTTAGGCTGCCGCATGTCACGGGACCGCGCCAGGCGGTCAGCGCTTTCGGATTTTGCGAACACGACGGGATAGGGGAAGAAGTGAAGACGGAGAACGCCGAGGCCGGGACGGAAGCAATCGCGTCATCCTCATCATTCCGGGAACCGGTCCGAAACCAGCGATGAACCGACATCCCTCATGGCGGCGTGCAGACCTTGGCGTTCATGCGCCGCTTCATTTCGCATACCGGCGACGACCTGGACCTCGCCAACATCGAACTCCAGCAACTGGAACATTTTTTTCGTATAGTCAAAATACGACTGGAACATGCCCGAATCGGGATTGCCCTGATTGAACACGAGAGTCAGCTTCTTTTTCGCGGCCTTTCCTGCTTTGTAATACGGAGAGAATCGCGGAGTGATGTGCGCAAACAACCTGTCGGTGAAGATCTTCGCCTGGGCGCTCATCTGCCCCATGTAGATCGGCAAGCCGAGAACAAGGGCATCGGCCTGCTCGAGCGGGCCGTAGAGTCTCTGCATGTCGTCGTCGATGACGCAGCCCCGGTCGCCTTTGTGGCAGCCCAGGCAACCCTGGCAGGGTTTGATGTCAAGATCGCTGAACTGCCAGGATTGAGTTTCGGCGCCCTGTTCTTTCGCTCCTTCGAGTATCGTGTTCACAATCCAGGCGGTATTGCCCTCTTTCCGCGGACTTGCGATAAATCCGATGACCTTCATCTTTCCTCCTTGCGCGTATGAGCGGACGACGCAAGTCAGCCTATCCTTTTAATGTTTCCTTGTCAACAATAATTCGAAGCCGGCACCGGATGGCGACCGGGGAAGGCGGAGATAGGCGCAAGGACGCGGGCGCCCGGTCGCAGTGAGGCTATTTGAGCCGCGTTCCCAAGTCGTCCGGCTTTTGAAGTAGCTCGCGTAAATCGGCTCGGCACGCCTCGCATCATTCAAAATCATTTCCACCGGTCATATCTACGCCGAGCTTCCTGATTTCTTCATCCAAATGCCTGCTGTACGTTTCCACGAAGCCGAGCACGATATCGTATTGCTCCTCGGTTACCTGGGCGAAGACGGCTTTATCCCGCCTTTGAAACTCTCGGTGCAGGGCCTCGTGAACCTTGAAAATCGCCTTCCCCTGCGCAGTGAGCCTGAAATAGATTTCTTTCTTGTTATCCGGCTTTTGGTAGCTTTCGATAACGCCCTTTTCCATGAGTCTCTTGGTCAGCTTACTGATGGCCCCCCTCGTCACGTAGAAGGACTCCGCGAGCCGGGTCACGTTCGGATCTGCGTTCCTGCCGATGTATTCGATACAATGCACTTCCGTAGACTTGAAACCCTTGAGTCTGTCGTGCATCGTAACCTTGTTGAGCGACGCCATTTTGTTCAGGAAGTCGGTGAAACTCATGATGACCTGTTCTTCTTTGTTCACGCCAGTCCTCCGCCCCCTGGTGCAGTGACATTCATAGATCGATTTTTTGTTGCTCTTTCAACAATGCCGAGGCGATGCAGCCGAGTTTCAAGGTCGCTCGACTTGCGAAGAAGCCTCACTATATTCCAAGGCTTGAGGCTCTGTCACGCTCCGTCGAGGAGAGCCGCGAGGTCGAGCCAGGGAAGCGCGCCGTCAGGCCCGCCGAAGGCGAGTTCGAGGGCGAAGCGGGCCGCGTCGAAGACCGCGGGGCTCTCGGGCGGGGACAGCCCCGCGTAGCGGAAGACGAGACTGTCCGCTATGGCGGAATCGCTGCTGGCCGCGGCCGATCCGGGAGGCGTCCGCTTTACGGGAGGGTCGGCGCTGCGCTCGACCGAGGCGACCGTGTCGACGCCGAGGCCGCGGAGCTCGGCCGCGAAGGCGGCCGCGTGGCGCTCGCTCTCGGTGATCGGCTCGTCGAAGTAGGCGAGGACCCGGCCCGGACGGGCCTCGGCGACGCCGGCGCACAGGAGCGACAGGGCGCGGCCGAAGGCCTCGCGGTCGGCTATGCGGCCGTGCGAGCCTCCGGCGTCGCGCAGGAGTCCGTCGCTGCCGAGGAACAGCGGCCGACCGCCGAGGTAGTGCATGACCGTGAAGACCTGGTTGTGGCCGTCGACGAAGAGCTCCCTGCCGCGCACCGAAGCGACGATGAGGGCGCGCCGGCGCCGCGAGGGTTCGGCGGCGGCTACGCCGCGGAAGAGCACGAGACGCTCCTCGCGGGAGAGCCGCAGCCGGTCGCCGACGAGCTTGAGCGCCGCCGCGCCGGGGTAGCGTCGGTCGAGGAGCCAGCGGTAGTCGCGCGCCGCCTCGCGGAGGGCCTCCGAGGCCGGGTACATGCCCTCACTTTAACCTGGAAACCGCGCCAGGTCAGGTCCCCGCTCCCGCGGGCCCTCGGCCGACGGGAGCCGGGACGCCGAAGCCGAGGTCGTCAGGTCCCCGCTCCCGCGGGCCGCCGGATCGGGCCCGCGGCTTCACCTGATCGAGGAATCGGTCTATTATGAGCCGCTGTGGCTCGCCGCGGGCGCCCAAGGCCGTCCGCGGTCGGAAAGGAAAGCAGGTGACGATAGACGCAGATCGCGGCGCCCTCCTCGTCGTGGACGTCCAGAACGATTTTTGCCCCGGCGGGGCCCTCGCCGTGCCCGGCGGCGACGAGGTGATAGGGCCGATCAATCGGCTGATTCCGGCCTTCCGGCACGTGGTGCTCTCCCAGGACTGGCATCCCGCCGACCACGTATCCTTCGCCTCGAACTGGCCGGGGCATGCTCCCTACGAGCTCGTCGAGGCCGAGGGCATCCAGCAGCTGCTCTGGCCTGATCACTGCGTCCAGGGAAGCCGCGGCGCCGAGTTCCGGGCCGGGCTCGATGCCGACCGCGCGAGTCTCGTGCTTCGCAAGGGCGCGAGGTCCCGGCTCGACTCCTATTCCGTTCTCTTCGAAAACGACCGGACGACGAAGACCGGCCTCGACGGCTGGCTCCGCTCGCTCGGCGTCGAGGAACTCTGGCTCTGCGGCCTGGCGAGCGACTATTGCGTGTTCTACTCGGCGATGGACGCGCGTAAGCTGGGCTTCGGCGTCGTGGTCGTCCGGGACGCGGTGCGGGGCGTGGACCTGCCCCCGGGCGGCGTCGACCGGGCCTTCGAGGCGATGCGGGGCGCGGGGGTCCGTTTCGTCGAATCCGGACATGTGGCGTGATCGCCATGCGGAGCGCTCTTTTCACCGACTTCTACGAACTCACGATGGCCCAGGGCTACTGGAAGCGCGCGGGCGGCGGGAGCGACGGCCGCTCGGTCTTCGACATGTTCTTCCGGCGCCAGCCCTTCAAGGGCGGATACTCGGTCTTCGCCGGCCTCCAGAGCCTGCTCGAAGCCCTGGCCGACTTCCGTTTCTCGGGCGAGGACCTCGCCTGGCTCGAATCCCTGGGCAGTTTCGAGCGCGGCTTCCTCGACTACCTGGCGGAGTTCCGCTTCCGGGGCGATGTCTGGGCCGCCGCCGAGGGCGAGGTGATCTTCCCTCAGGAGCCCCTCGTGCGCATCCACGCCGACATCATCGAGGCGCAGATCGTCGAGGGACTCGTGCTCAACACCCTCAACTTCCAGAGCCTCATCGCCACCAAGGCCGCGAGGATCTGGAGGGCGGCCAACTTCGGCCGCATCATGGAATTCGGCCTCCGCCGCGCCCAGGGCTTCGACGGCGCCTGTTCGGCCTCGCGGGCGGCCTTCATAGGCGGAGCCGAGGGCACGTCCAACTCGCTCGCGGGCCGCATGCTCGGCATTCCCGTCATGGGCACGATGGCCCACTCCTGGGTCATGTCCTTTCCCACGGAGCTGGAGGCCTTCGACGCCTACGCGGAGATCTATCCCGACAAGACGATCTTCCTCATCGACACCTACGACACCCTCGAGAGCGGCATAGGCAACGCTATCGCCTCGGGGCGGGCCCTGGCCGCGGCGGGCAGGCGCTTCGGGGTGCGCCTGGACTCGGGCGATATCGCCTATCTCTCGCGCGAGGTGCGCAAGGCCCTGGACGCCGCGGGGCATCCCGACGCCTTCATCGTGGTCTCGAACGAGCTCGACGAGGAGATCATCGAGCACCTCGTCGCCGACGGGGCCCCGGTGGACCTCTGGGGCGTCGGCACCCATCTCGTGACCGGCGGCAGCGAGTCCTCCTTCACGGGCGTGTACAAGCTGGCGGCCGTGGAGCGCTCGGGCGCGCTCGAGCCGACCATGAAGCTGTCGGACAATCCCGAGAAGTCGACCAATCCCGGGGTCAAGCAGGTCTGGCGCCTCTACGACAAGAACGGATCCGCGTTGGCCGATCTCGTCGCCCTCGACGAGGAGAAGGTCGAGGCGAACTGCGATCTCGTGCTCCACCACCCCTCCACCGACTGGCGCTTCCTCCGTACCTGTCCCGATTCGGCGAGGCCCCTCCTGTCGAAGGTGATGGAGAAGGGACGGCGGCTCGGCGAGGCGCCGGCGTTGACGGCTTCGCGCGCCTTCCTGCGCTCGGAGCTCGGCCGCCTCGACACGAGCTATCTGCGGCATCTGAATCCGCACGGCTACAAGGTGTCGATCTCGACCCGGCTGCGGGATTTGAAGCTCGGCTTCATCGACCGCTTCATGAAGTGAGTCCGGCTAAAGCTCGGTCTGCGCGCCGATCTCGACGACGCTGTTCGGCGGCAGCCGGAAGAAGTCGGTGGCGTTGAGGGCGTTGCCGAACATGAAGCCGAAGAGGCGCCTGCGCCAGTAGCTCATCGGGCTCTTCTTGGCGGTGACGACCAGGGCCTCGCGGCCGACGAAGTACGTGGTGGCCATGGACTGGGGCGAGAAACCGGGGATGTTCACCCGGGCCAGGGCGGCCGGGACGTCGGGAGTCTCGCTGAAGCCGTAGCTCAGGATCACCTGCCAGATCCCGTCGGCGTGCCCGGTGACCACGGCCCGCTCCTCTAGCTCGACGCTCGGCAGGTCGACGTTCCGGACCGACGCGATGATGGTGAGCACGTGGAGCACGCGGTTGTGCTTGAGGTTGTGCAGCAGCGCCTTGGGCACGCCCTTGGGGTCTCCGGTCATGAAGACGGCCGCTCCCGGCACGCGCAGCGGAGGGTTCATCGCGATGCTGGCCGCGAAGACCTCCGGCTCCAGCCTGAAGGAACTCATCTTGGCGTGGAAGAGCGCGCGGCCGTCCATCCAGGTGCGCATGAGCAGGAAGATGCAAAAGGCGAAGGCCACGACGATCCAGCCGCCCGAGACGATCTTGGTGGCGTTCGCCACGAAGAACATGCTGTCCACGACGATGAACACCGCCGCGACCGGGATCACCAGGGCGAGGGAGACCTTCCAGATGAGCCGGGCGACGTAGATCATGAGGGCGGTGGTGATGAGCATGGTGGCCGACACCGCTATGCCGTAGGCGTTGGCGAGGCGGCCCGATTCGCGGAACGCGAGCACCAGGCCGATGGTGCCCGCCATGAGGAACCAGTTGATGGAAGGGACGTAGACCTGGCCGATTTTCTCGTCGGAGGTGTGCCGCACCTGGATGCGCGGCCAGTAGCCCAGCTGGACGCTCTGGCGGGCGAGCGAGAAGGAGCCGGAGATGACGGCCTGCGAGGCGATGATGGTGGCCGCCGTCGCGAGGATGACGAGCGGGTACAGGGACCAGGCGGGAGCGATGCGGTAGAAGAGGTTGGAGGCCTCGCTCGAGCCGCCCAGGAGGTAGGCGCCTTGGCCGATGTAGTTGAGGAGGAGGGCCGGATAGACGAGGAAGAACCAGGCCCTCCGGATGGGCGCCGCGCCGAAATGCCCCAGGTCGGCGTAGAGCACCTCGGCGCCGGTCAGCGCGAGGAAGACCGAGCCGAGCACGTGGATGCTCATGAGACCTTCGCCGCTCAGGAATCCGATGGCCCACAGCGGATTGACCGCCGCCAGGATGCCGGGGTGTCGGGCTATCGAGGCGAGGCCGAGGGCCGCCAGCACCGCGAACCAGAAACAGAGTACCGGACCGAAGAGCTTGCCGATCTTCGCGGTTCCCCGGGACTGGAAGAGGAAAAGCAGGAGCAGGACGCCGATCGCGAGCGGAACGATGAGGGGCTTGAACGCGGGGGTGATGATCTCGAGGCCCTCGATCGCGGAGAGGACCGAGATCGAAGGCGTGATCATGCCGTCGCTGTAGAGCAGGGCGGCCCCCACGATGCCGAGCACGGCGACGAGTCCGGCCCGCTTGCCCCGCGTGTTCGTGAGGTTCCTGCCGACGAGGCTGACGAGGGCGAGGATGCCCCCCTCGCCCTTGTTGTCCGCCCGGAGGACGACCAGCAGGTATTTGACGCAGACGACGAGGGTCAGCGCCCACAACAGGAGGGAGACGATACCGAGCACGTTGTCCCGCTCGACCGCGATGCCGCGCTCCGGGGCGAAGCACTCGCGCAGGGCGTACAGAGGGGAGGTGCCGATGTCGCCGAAGACGATGCCCAGCGCGCCGACGGCCAGGGCTACGGCGCGCTTGCGGCTCTCCGGGACGGTGTCTAATGGAGGGGAAGTTGTTTCTTCGGGCATACTCACGGGCATCATACCGGTTGCGGGGCGGTTTGTGCAATGACGAGGCTCCGTCGAAGAACCGGCGGCCGGGCCGGGGCCACTTGTGGCCGCCTCGAGTCGAGATTATGGTAGCCGGAGAACGCCACAAGGCCGGATCCGGGAATTTTGGAGGAAGAACATGGAACAACGGCTCATCGAAGCAGCCTTCATCGCCTCGGTTCGCAGCACGTTCAAGGATATGTTCGGCCTCGAAGCCGTGTCGTCCGGCGTCCGCGTGATTTCCGACGGCGAGGAGCACGACTGGGAAATAACCGGCCTCATCGGTCTGGCGGGCCAGACCCAGGGTGTCGTGGCCTTGAGGCTCACGCGCGAGCTGGCGGGCGAGCTGCTGGCGGGCTCGGGCGTCGAGGCGGCGCACGACGAGGAGCGGCGCCAGCTCGAAGGCGGCATCGTCGGAGAGATCAGCAACATCATCGCCGGGTCCGCCACGGCCTCCATGGACGCCGAGATCGCCCCGCCCGTCATCATCAGCGGTCCCAGGCACAAGATCGGCTGGCCCAACATCGCCCCGGTGGCCGCGCTCGCCTTCAGCCTGCCCGGCAGGACCTTCGAACTCGACCTCTGCCTCAAGGAGCGCTGAAACCCGTCCGGGCGGAAGATCGGCCTCGCCTCCCCGTGCCACCTCGCCTCCCCGCGCCACCTCGCCTCCCCGCGGGTCTTCGTCGATCCGCGGCACGAGCGATTCCGCTTCCGCCTCTCACCCCGGCTTGAGTATCTTCTAGTTCGCATGGTATTCGAAGCTCTGCGGTCCGAGGGCAGCGATCCGACGGACAATCTGGCGCTGGAAGAGGCACTTCTCTCCCTTCCCGGCGATGAGAAAGCTCTTTTGCTGTTCTACGTCAACGATCCCTGCGTCGTGGTCGGCAGGAACCAGAATCCCTGGGCGGAGGTCGATCCCCGCTCGGACCTTCCGGTGCGCAGGCGCGTGTCGGGAGGGGGGGCGGTCTACCACGACGCGGGCAATCTCAACTGGGCTCTCTTCGTTCCGCGCCGCCTGCACGACCAGGACGCCGAGCTCGCCATGATGGCCGGCGCGTTGCGCGCCTTAGGTTTCGACGTGGAGCCGGGAGCGCGCGGCGGACTGTATCTGGACGGCGAGTCGGCCTTCTCCGGCGGCAAGGTCTCGGGGACGGCGAGGCGCTTCGGTCCCCGGCGAGTGCTCCACCACGGCACCATCCTCGTGGACGCCGACCTCGATCGGTTGCGCTCCAGTCTGGGCGGCATCAGACCCGTCTTCAGCCGGGCCGTGGCCTCGGTGCCCGGCCGGCCGTGCAATCTCTCGGCCCTGCGACCGGGCCTGGGCGCCGAGGCTCTGGCGGCCGATCTGGTTTCCCGCTTCGCCTCGTCGGGTCTCGCCTCGGGCGCCGAGGCCGGGAGCGCCGAGGCCTTCCTGGCCGCCTCCGGAGCGGCCGACGCGGCCCGCGAGGCGCGCGAACGGCAGATCGGCTGGGACTGGATCTGGGGACAGACGCCGGACTTCACCGTCTCGGCGCCCGCTCCCTCGGGCGAGCTGAGTATCGACGTCAAAGGCGGCAGAGTCGCCGGCCTGCGCGGCCCCGGCGCCGAGGAGCACGCCGATCTGCTGGGCCGCCGCTTCGAGTACGGACTGTCGCTTGAGCTCGCGAAGTCGGGCGGAGGAGCCGCGTAGCGCCGATCGCGCATCGCGCATCGCGCATCGCGCATCCGGCGTTGAATGGAGGCTGCGATGGAGTTTTCGGATCTGTTGGGTACGGCCCTCTCCATGATGGGGCAGGCGAAATTCGGCATTCTCACGACGATCGATGAAGCAGGCTTTCCCCATTCGCGGTGGATGACCCCCACGACGCTCGGACGGGCGAACGGGGCGATCTACGCCGTCACGGCCGACAACCTGTCCAAGGCGCGGCAGGTCCGCGCCAATCCCCGGGTCGAGTGGGGTTTCCAGAGCCGCGACCTGGGCGCCATCGCCTGCCTGCGCGGCCTCGCCCGCCTCGTCGTCGATCCCCTGCTCGCCGCCGAGGTGCTGGAATCCATCGGCCCCAACCTCGGGGTGTTCTGGCGCCTGAGCGGCGACCCCCGGCGGCTCGTCGTGCTGGAGACGATGGTTACCAGGATATCACTCTTCAACTCCATGACCCTCGAACACCTCGAGGCGGAGGCCGATCATGCCGTATGAGGAACCCGATGCCAAGCTGCTCGTCGACCTTCTTTCCAGGATGCAGCTCATCCGCGGCTTCGAGGAGCGGGCGGGCATGGCCTACGGGCTGCGCAAGATAGGCGGCTTCTGCCACCTGTACACCGGGCAGGAGGCGGTCGCCGTCGGAGCGATCTCCGTGCTCGAGCGGCCGCGCGACCTCGTGTTCACCGGCTACCGCGACCACGGCCACGCCCTGGCCTGCGGCATGGACCCCCGGGCGGTCATGGCCGAGCTCTACGGCAAGGTCTCAGGCTCCTCGCGGGGCAAGGGCGGCTCGATGCATCTCTTCGACCCCGGCCGGGGCATGTTCGGGGGCAACGGCATCGTCGGCGCCCAGATACCGATAGCCACCGGCGCAGCCCTCGCCCAGGCCTACCGCAAGGACGGCGGCGTCACCCTCTGCTTCTTCGGCGACGGAGCCTTCCACCAGGGCGCCCTCCACGAGAGTCTCAACCTCGCGGGAATCTGGAAGCTGCCCATCGTCTATGTCATCGAGAACAACCAGTGGGGCATGGGCACGAACTGGCGGCGCGTATCGTCCGAGGAGGACTTCGCCGCCACCGCGGCGGCCTACGGCATGCACGGCGAGGCCTGCGACGGCATGGACCTCCTCGAGGTGCGCAGGACCGTGAGTCTCGCCGTCGACCGCGCCCGCACCCAGCGCGCCCCCGGCCTCGTCGAGGCGCGCACCTACCGCTACAAGGGGCACTCCATGAGCGATCCGCAGAAATACCGCTCGCGCGACGAGATCGACGAGTACCGGAAGCGCGATCCCATTCTCCGCCTCAAGGACCTGCTCGCGGAGCGCGGCGAGCTGTCCGAGGAGAGTTGGGCCGCCATCGTCGCCGAGGCCGACCGCGCCGTGGCCGAGGCTGTGGCCTTCGCCGAGGCTGCCGCGGAGCCCTCGGGCGCGGCGCTGTACGAAGATGTCCTGGCCCCGGCCGGGCCGGGCGCCGGGAGGCTGTGATGGCGATCATGACCATTCGCGAAGCGCTGGGCCGGGCGCTCGACGAGGAGATGGCCCGCGACGATCGGGTCTTCCTGATGGGCGAAGAGGTGGGCGAGTACGACGGGGCCTACAAGGTGTCCAAGGGCCTGCTCGCCAAGTACGGGAGCGAGCGCGTCCGGGACACGCCGATCGCGGAGCTGGGCTTCACGGGCGTGGGTGTCGGCGCGGCCCTCGCGGGCCTCCGGCCCGTGGTGGAGTGGATGACGCACAACTTCGCCCTCCTCGCCCTGGACCAGGTGGTCAACGAGGCGGCGAAGATGCGCTACATGTCGGGAGGCCTGCTCTCGGTGCCCATCGTCTTCCGCGGCCCCTCCGGCCCGGCCGAGCAGCTGGGGGCCCAGCACTCCCAGTCCTTCGCCTCCTACTGGGCCCACGTGCCGGGGCTCAAGGTCGTGGCGCCGGGCACGGCGGCCGACGCCTACGGGCTCTTGAAGAGCGCGATACGCGACGCCGATCCCGTCGTCTTCCTCGAGAGCGAGCTCATGTACGGCTGGAAGGGCGAGGTTCCCGACGAGGAGACCCTCGTCCCCATCGGGAAGGCCCGCCTGGCGAGGCCGGGCCGGGACCTCACGATCGCGGCCTATTCCAAGGCGCTCAAGGAGGCCCTGACCGCGGCGGAGACTCTCGCCGGGCGCGGGATCGAGGCCGAGGTCATCGACCTGCGGACCCTCCGTCCCCTCGACGAGGAGGCGATCCACCGTTCCGTCAGGCGCACCGGACGCTGCGTCGTGGTGGACGAGTCCTGGCCGGTCGCGAGCGTCGGCTCCCATCTGGCCTACCTCGTCTCGCGCGAGTGCTTCGACCGGCTCGACGCGCCGGTGGAACTCGTATCGCTCGAAGACGTGCCGATGCCGTACAACCGCTCGCTCGAGCTCGCCGCCGGACCCGGCGCCGACAAGATCGTCGCTGCCGCCCTGCGGGTCCTCTATCTCGAGCCCTCCGCCGCGGCGAGGGAGTGAATCATGGCCGAGAAGCTTCTCATGATGGCCCTGTCCCCCACGATGAGCGAGGGGACGATCGCGCGCTGGAGGGTCGCCGAGGGCGAGTCCTTCGCGGCCGGCCAGCTGCTCTGCGAGGTCGAGACCGACAAGGCGAGCATGGACTACGAGGCGCCGAAGGATGCGCGCCTCCTCAAGATCCTGCTTCCCCAGGGGGGGAGGGCGGCTGTCGGCGATCCGATCGCGATCAGCGCAGAGCATGGCGAGGGCGTCGTTGACCTGTTCGAGATGCTCCGCCCCCACGTCGAGCATGAGCATTTCGAGACGGACGCCGAAGAGCAGGAGCTCGAGCATGACGCGGAACATGCTCCGCTCAAGCTGGCGATCGTCGGGAGGCCGAATGCGGGCAAGTCGACGCTGGTCAACCGGATGCTGGGCGAGGAGCGGATGATCACCGGCCCGGAGGCCGGGATCACGCGCGATTCGATCGCGACCGACTGGCTGTGGCCCGACCCGA
>JAJXZP010000027.1 GCA_021779995.1 bacterium
TCGCGGGACTCGATCGCTCCCGCATCATGCTGGGGCTCGAAGCCATGTTCTCCCGCCGGGTCTTCCACTCGCGGATCAGCTTGCCGGAGACCCTGGATAGGATATGGAGGAAGACCTATCCGACGCCCCTCAAGACCAAGGCCGCGTATCTTCCCGCCTTCGCGCTTGGGTAACCGGGAGGGAGGGGGGTATCACTAGGCTTCGTAACACTATTGAGGCGCTCGTCAGCTGTTCGGGCTGTGGGCGGCGTTGCGGGCGGCGAAGGCTTTCTCGAGTTCCCGCATCATGTGCTCGAAGTCGCCCTGGGCGAAGAGTTGCATGATCTGGAGCTGCATGGGGAAGTCGGGACGGACGAGCATGTCGGTGCGGTAGGTGACGTGGATGGCGCTTTTGCCGCCCAGCTCGAAGGCGTGGAGCCGCCAGCCGCCCGTGGAGCTGCGGCAGCTGCCGTCGCTCCCGATCATGCCGAAGCTGAGGGTGGCTGAGGTCGGCGACAAGCGCGTGAGCACGTTGCGCAGCACCAAGGTCGAAGAGTATTGGAAGCCGAGCGCCTTCACCACGCTTTTCTGCTCGGTCACGGCCACGTCGCCCTCGGTCGAGCGCACGCGCACCGAGGCGATCCGGGAAAAGATCTTGGGAGAGTCCTGGTAGTCGCTGAGGAGGCCGATGAGGTCGTCGAGCCTCCCCAGGAGGACAGTCTCCACCTCCACGGAGTTTCTGATCCACCTCGAGCCGTCGCTCAGGGTGACGAGCTTGACCATGAAGCCGAGGGTGCGTACCCGGCCGAGGAGCGAGGCCGCATCTTTGGGCAGCGCTTCGGGTGCGGCCTGGGCGGCGGCGTCAGGGGCCGCGGCGCTCTCGGCCGCGCCGGGCTGCGCCGGGGCATTCGGCGCCGTACTACCCTGGGCGGTGCCGCTCTCGGCCGCACCGGACTGCGCCGCGCCGCTTTGCGCCGCACCGGGCGGCAGCGCACTATTCTGGGAAACGCCGGTCTGCGCCTCACTGCTTTGCACCGCGCCGCTTTGGGGCGCACTATCCTGGGCGGCGGCGCTCGGCACCGTGCCGCTCGGTACCATGTTGCTTTGCGCCGCACCGCTTTGCGCCGCGCTGCTTTGCGCGAAGGAGCCTGGGGCGCCGAGTGCGAGGAAGGCGGCCGCTGCCGCCGCGAGAAGGACTCCGGATGGTCGCCTGCGGGTCGGCGTCGGGGAAGGCACGAGGGGCACGCGGTTCATGTGGTTTCCGTTCGATGTCCGGGATAAAAATAGCATAATCGAGCGGGTAGGAGAGGTCAACTTGATTCCGCCGGCCGAGCGGACTATTGTAACCGCGTGAGCCCGACGGTCTTTCGCGATGGACCTGAGCCAATTTCAAAACTCGGTTAGTTTTGAAATTGGCTCAGCATTTGCTCCGGTTTCTTCGAAACCCTGCGCAAATGCCGCAATTTATGGTAGCTCTTGTAAAATGCGTCCGCATTTTACAAGAGCCTCACCTTTCAGATTTTTCTTCTTCTCGCGCGAAGAATCGAGGATCCACGTTCATGTGCTCGGCCCCGACGGCGAGGCCAAGTTCTGGGTCGAACCTGCCGTAGAGTTGGCGTTCAATTCGGGCTTCAGCGACCGAGAGCTCGCACGACTCGGGAACCTTGTCGCGAACCATAAAAAGGAGATCCTCAATGCCTGGCATCGCCACTTCCCCGGTTGAGATAGTTCAAGTGACGCGTTTCGGCATCTGGCTCGCGATCGAGGACGAAGAGCTATTCCTCGACTACGATCATTTCCCCTGGTTCCGGAACGCCACGATCGCCGCGGTTTGCGCGGTCGAGATGCCGGCGAAAGGCCATCTTTACTGGCCCGAGCTGGATGTGGATCTGGAAGTGGACAGTATCCGCCGGCCGGAGGACTTCCCCCTCGTCGCGAAATAGTCCGCATGGGTGAGCCGGAAATTCAGTATACTCTGTATCGGCTCGCGCCGGCCGGGTTTCCGACGAACATGTCGTCGACCTGCGCGGTCCGAACACGATAACCGAACAGGGAGGATTTCCGCATGGACGATTTCGTCTTCCACAACACCACGAAGATCA
Source organism: bacterium (assembly GCA_021779995.1). Taxonomy (GTDB): domain Bacteria; phylum Spirochaetota; class Spirochaetia; order Treponematales; family Rectinemataceae; genus JAJXZP01. Next base: position 2,081 of record JAJXZP010000027.1, read on the forward strand.
TTTTCGGCCGGGGGGCCGAGACTCGGGTCGGCGAGGAGGCGAAGGCCTTCGCGTCGAAGGTGCTGATCCACTACGGCGGGGGCAGCGCGAAGAAGTCGGGGCTCTTCGACAGGGTCGCGGCCTCGCTCAAGGCCGCGGGCGTTTCCTATGTCGAGTTGGGCGGCGTGGCGCCCAACCCGCGGCTAAGTCTCGTCCGCCAGGGCATCGAGCTCTGCCGCAAGGAGAAGGTGGGCCTCGTCCTGGCCATCGGCGGCGGCAGCGCCATCGACTCCTCCAAGGCCATTGCCTTGGGCGTGCCCTACTCGGGCGATGTCTGGGATTTCTTCACCGGCGCGGCCGTTCCCACGGAGGCCCTGCCCATCGGGACGGTGCTCACCATCCCGGCGGCGGGCAGCGAGGCGAGCACGGGCTGCGTCATCACGAAGGAGGAGGGGCTCTTCAAGCGGGCGGTCAACTCCGAGCTCATCTATCCGCGCTTCTCGGCCCTCAACCCCGAGCTGGCTTTCACCCTGCCCAAGGAGCAGGTGGCCAACGGGGCGGCCGACATCATGTCCCACCTCTTCGAGCGCTATTTCACCAACTCCCGCCCGGTGGAGCTCACCGACCGTCTCATCGAGGCCACCCTGCGCACGGTGATCGACGCGGCGCCCCGGGTCCTCGCCACGCCGGGCGACTACGACGCCTGGGCCGAGCTCATGTGGGCCGGCACGATAGCGCACAATAATCTTCTCAACACCGGTCGCGTGGGCGACTGGGGCTCGCACGATATCGAGCACGAGCTGTCGGCCTCCTACGACATCGCGCACGGGGCGGGGCTCGCGGTCGTGTTTCCCGCCTGGATGAAGTACGTCTACAAGCACGACGTGCCGCGCTTCGCCCAGATCGCCGGCAGGGTCTGGGGCGTCGACAACGCCTACATGGACCAGGAGCGCGCGGCCCTGGCCGGCATCGAGCGGCTCGAAGGCTTCTGGCAGCACCTCGGCCTCAAGGTGCGGCTCTCCGGCCTGGGCATCGGGGCGGAGCGCATTCCCGAGATGGCCGACAAGCTGACGAACAAGGGCACGAGCACCGTGGGCAACTTCATCAAGGTGGGCAGGAAAGAGGCCGAGGCCATCTACCGCCTGGCGCTCTAGCGGAGGCTTTCCCATGCTTCGAGCGGTTCCGCGCCCCGCCGGGGGCCGGGTCCTGATGTGAGCCGCGCCTTCGTGGACGAGGACGCCTCGGCTTCGAACGAGGCCGAGGCGCCCGAGCTCAAGATTCCCATCCCTCCCGGATCGCGGAACTACCTCACCGCCGAGGGGGCCGAGGCGCTGAGCCGCGAGCTGCACGAGCTCACGGCGGCCGAGCGGCCCCGGCTCCAGGCCGAGTTCGCTGTCGCTGCGGCGGCGGGCACGATGATCGACCCCGACGAGCTCTCGGCCCTCCGCGCGCGCCTGGGCGAGGTCGACCGGCGCATAGCCTACCTCGACGCGATGGCCGGACTGGCCGAGCTCGTCCCCCTCCCCCCGCCGGAGGGCAGGGACAGGGTCAAGTTCGGCGCGACCGTCCGCGTCCGCGACCCTCGGGGTGGGGAGACTGAATACAGGATCGTCGGGGTGGACGAGGCCGATCCCGGCCGCGGCCTCCTGGGCTGGCCCTCGCCCGTGGCGCGCGCCCTCATCGGCAAGAAGGTCGGGGAGCTCGCCCTCGTCAAGCTCCCCGGGGGAGAACTGAGCGTGCGGGTCCTCGCCATCGGCTACGGTCCCTGAGGCGGGGCCCCGAGTCTGGACGCCGATCCGGCCGTGGGCGCCGCCCCGACTCTAGGCGTTGGCCGAGGCCCGGTGCGCCGACTTGCGGTCCTGGGCGGCGAGTATGGTCTTCCTGATCCGGATGGAGAGGGGGGTCACCTCGACCATCTCGTCGTCGCGGATGAACTGGATGGCCCGCTCGAGGGTCATGGCCTGGATGGGCGTGAGGGTCAGGGCCTCGTCCTTGAGCACCGAGCGCATGTTCGAGAGTTTCTTGGGCTTGGACGGATTGACGTTGAGGTCCTGGTCGAGGTTGTGCTCGCCGACGACCATGCCCTCGTAGACGGGATCGCCCGGCACGACGAAGAGCCGCCCGCGGGGCTCCATGTGGTAGAGCGCGTAGGTGACGGCGGCGCCGCTGCGGTCGGACACGAGGGAGCCCGTGAAGCGGTCGATGAAGTCGCCGCGGTACTCCTCGTAGCCCGAGAGGTAGGAGTTGAGCATGCCCGTGCCCTTGGTGTCAGTGAGGAAGAGGTCGCGGTAGCCGATGAGGGCGCGCGAGGGTACCGAGAACTCGAGCCTGACGCGGCCGCTCGAGTGGGCGAGGTAGGCGAGCATCCGGCCCTTGCGGCCCGAGAGCCGCTCGGTGACGATGCCGGCGAAGGCTTCGTTGCAGTCGACGAAAAGATGCTCGATCGGCTCCAGCCTTTTGCCGCCCTCCTGCCGGTAGATCACCTCGGGCCTGCCCACGCAGAGCTCGAAGCCCTCGCGCCTTAACATCTCGATGAGGATGACGAGCTGGAACTCGCCCCGGCCCTTGACCCGGTATTGCCCGGCTATGCCGGACTCCTCCACCTGGATGGACACGTTCTTGAGCGTCTCCTTCCTGAGCCTCTCCAGGAGCTTGCTCGTGGTGACCTGGCTGCCCTCCCGGCCCGACATGGGCGAGGTGTTGACGGTGAAGCGCATCGAGATGGTGGGCTCGTCGACGATGATCCGCTTGAGGGCCTTGGGGCTCTCGCTCGTGCAGATGGTGTCGCCGATGTGCACGTCGTCGATCCCCGACAGCACGACGATGTCGCCCGGCTCCGCCCCGGCGCTCTCGACGAGCGCGGGGCCGACGTAGGCCTGGAGCTTGGACACGTTGAGCGGTTTCTGTCCGCCCTCCTCGCCTATGCACACGAGGTTGTCCTTGGAGCGGACCGAGCCGTTCATCACCTTGCCGATGGCCTGGCGCCCGAAGTAGTCGGAGTAGGAGAGGTCGGACACGAGCATCTGGAAGGGCTCGGCCGAGGAATAGGCCGGAGGCGCGATGCGCGACACGATGGTGTCGAACAGGAGGTCGAGGTTCGCGCCCTCCTCCTCCACGCTCGCCTGGGCGATGCCCGCGCGGCCTATGGCGTAGATCACGGGGAAGTCGAGCTGCTCCTCGGTGGCCCCGAGGTCGATGAAGAGGTCGATGATCTCGCTCAGGACCTCGTCGGGCCGGGCGTCGGGCCGGTCGATCTTGTTGACGACGACGACGATGGAGAGGCCGCCCTCCAGGGCCTTGTTGAGGACGAACCGCGTCTGGGGCAGGGGCCCCTCCGAGGCGTCCACGAGGAGGATGGCCCCGTCGACCATGGAGAGGGCCCGCTCCACCTCGCCGCCGAAGTCGGCGTGTCCGGGCGTGTCGAGGATGTTGATCTTGACGCCCTTCCAGATGACCGAGCAGTTCTTGGCGGCGATGGTGATGCCGCGCTCCCGCTCCAGGTCCATGCTGTCCATGAGGCGCTCCCGGGTCTCCTTCCCCTCCCGGAAGACCCCGCTCTGGCGGAACATGGCGTCGACCAGGGTGGTCTTGCCGTGGTCGACGTGGGCGATGATGGCGATATTCCTGATGCCGTGGTTGGCCGAGTCTTTGACGGTCATGCTCTGGTGTTTCCTGGGTTTCTGTACGAGGAAGGATGGAGCATCATAGACTCATGAGGAAAAACATTCTAGGCTGTCCGGATAAGGAGACCACCAGGATGAGCACGACCGACTACGACAAGCTTCTCGCGACCATCGAGGCGCAGGAGCGCGAGCTGCAGTTCGACAGTTTCTCCAACGACGACGCCTGGGCCCTGGGCACGGCCCTGGTCGAGAAGGCGCGCTCGCGCCGCCTGGCCATCACCATCGACATCTGCCGCGGAGCCCAGCAGCTCTTCCACTACGCCTTCTCCGGCACCTCGGCCGACAACGACCAGTGGGTGATCCGCAAGAACCGCGTGGTCGCACGCTTCGGGCGGAGCTCCTTCGCGGTGGGCCGGGCCCTCGCGAAGGACGGCACCACCATGGAGGCGAAGCACTACCTCAGTTCCGTGGACTACGCCTCCCACGGCGGGGCCTTCCCCCTCACCCTGAAGGGCACGGGTCCGGTGGGCACGGTCACGGTGTCGGGGCTCCCCCAGGAAGACGACCACGCTCTCGTGGTGGAGACGATCCGCGAGTTCCTCTCCTCGCGGCGCCAGGGATAGGGAAGAGGGGGAGAAAAAGGGGAGAGACGCGGAGGCGCACAGACGAGCCGGTCGTCCGACTTTCGGAAAAACCTCAGCTAAAAAACGTTCGGGCGAGAGAAGGCCATGGCGGCCATGATCATTCACCGAGCGGATAAAAAGGGCCTGGACGGGTGTCTCCTGCGATGAAAGGCGGCCGGCCGCGCTGTCGCCCGGCCGCGTTGTCACCCGGCCGCGTTGTCACCCGGCCCCTCGTCCCGGCGCTTCTCGCGCCGGAGGCTACGTGCTAGCATCCATCCGAGTGTCATCTGCGCCAGGTTGAGCGCCCCAGGGTCCGCCCCGGTGACCGGGCCCTCCCCGTAAGCCTGCGACCGGGCGCGGCGCATTCGAGAGACTGTCGGGGAGGACTGACACCATGCGTCGACTCGCGCGAGCGGATAGGAAGGACGGCGCTCCGGAAAAGGTCGAAGGAGCCGGCTCCGGGGGGAGCGAAGCGCCGCTCTGCGCGAGGCGGGGCTGGGCCACGGGTCGCGGCTTTCCCCTGCTCCACCGAGTTTTCCAGATCGGCCTCGTCCTCAAGGGCTTCAATGCCCTCGTGGAACTGGCGAGCGGTTCCGTGCTGCTCGTCTTCTCGGTCGGGAAACTGCGGACGCTGGTCGATTCCGTCGCTGGAGGGCTGGGTAGTCCTTGGCTTCGTCGGCACTGGGCTTCCCTGTTTTACAGGATCGGGCAGGGGATCGCTCCCGATACCAGGACCTTCTTCACCTGGTTTCTCCTGAGCCACGGAGCCGTCAAGGTCTTCATCATCGTCTGCCTGCTGCGCGGCTGGATCTGGGCCTACCCCTTGGGTATCGCCGTGTTCGCGGCCTTCATCGCCTATCAGATCGCCCAGATCGCCGCGGCCCATCACTCGGCCCTCTTCGTCGTCCTCACCGTGCTCGACTGCTTGGTGATCTACCTGACGGCCAACGAGTGGCGCCACGCGCGCCTGACCGCGCCGGTCCGAGGCGGACGGAGGGAGGGCTCGCCCGGCGCTCCGGACTAGCCCTGGAGGAGAGGAGCCTTCGCGCCGATACGGTATACGAAGGAGCTTCCGGCGATGCCTGCGAAGTGGGTGGCGATCTTCTCTCTCGCGCTCGCGGTGGCTTGCGGCGCCTTCGCCCAGGATATCTTCGAGCTGGTCAGGACCGGAGACTCCGATCGGGTCTCGGCCGCCCTCGCGGCCGGAGTCTCCGTTCTCCAGCGCGATGCGAACGGCGCGACGCCGCTCATGATCGCGGCCGCGTACGGCCGCGATGCCCGCACGATCGACCTCCTCGTCAAGGCAGGAGATTCCGTGGAGGACCGGGACGGGGCCGGCCTGACGGCCCTGATGTACGCCGCCAGGCACAATCCCGACGCGGCCTTCTGCGCCCGCCTCATCGCCGCGGGCGCCGCGGTCAACGAGCTCAGCTACTACCGCGAGACGCCCCTGATCCTGGCCGCCATGGGAAACCACAGCCCCGCGGTCGTCCGATCGCTCATCGAAGCGGGGGCGTCGGTGGATGCGAGGGACATCAACGGCATGACCCCGCTCATGCTCGCGGCCCAGTATGTGAACCTGCCCGCCCTCGCGGCCCTCATCGCCGCGGGGGCCGATGTCAACGCGATAGAGCCGGACGAGCTCTGCTCCCCCATCATATTTGCCGCGTACTACGACGATGATCCGAAGGCCGTGGCCGAGCTCCTCGCAGCCGGCGCAAAGGTCGACGTCCGCGGCCCCAACGGATATACGCCGCTCATGTATGCGCTCCGGACCGACAAGAAAATCGCCGTGGTCGAGCCGCTGCTCGCGGCGGAGCTGAAGATCGCGCCTCGAAGCATCACCGGTCTCGATCGCGCGCTGAGCTTCGCGGCGCGCTACGACCACGATCCCGCCGTGTTCGAGCTCCTCGTGAAAGCCGGCGCGAATCCGGAGGCCTGCGACGATTCGGGCGTGAGCGCGCGGGAGTACGCCCGGGAGAATCCCGCACTGGGGAAATATCCCATTCCCGGGGGAAAGTGACAGCTTCCGACCCGCCGGATTGCGGCCCTCGCGGCAGGGCCGGCGGAACGCCAGCGCGGCGCTACATCCCATGCGTAGGGACTCTTCCCGCGCTACGGCTTCCGCGCGCTGACCATTCTCGATAAAGGCAAGAGGAACCCAGGCGTCATCGTCTCCACGGATGTCTGGGGACTCAAGCAGCATTTTGTCGCCTGAGGGAGCCGCCGCGGACGGCCGGCGGCCCGCAAAGCCCTCAACTCGCCGCGGCGCCCCTCCGATCCTAGATGGAGCAGGAGCGGCAGGCATGAGCAGACTTTCTACGATCTGGGTTTTAATCGGCGGAATCGCCGCGTTCTCGGCGATCGGCCCCGTGGTGGCGGCCCAGAGCGCCGCGGCAAGCCAAAGCACCGCGGCAAGCCAGAGCGCCGCTACGGCGCTAGGCCCGGCGCCGACGGAGAGCGCGCCGGGTCCGGTCGTGCGCACGGCGCTCGATGTGGCGGCCTCGTACACCTACCGCAGCGCGGACGAGATGGTGGAGCCGTACCAGTACAACAACGGCATCGACTTCACGAGGAACTACCTGGCCGCGCCGCCCTTCCTCAGCTACTCGGTGGACATCGGGCGCTTCCAGGGCCTGGCCATAGGCTTCACGGTGGACCTGAGAAGGAATTTCGGCTCCTCCTTCGGCGGCTACTTCCCCTCGACCAACCTCCCCCTGAGCGCTGACGGCTCCTTCCCCGTCTCCTTCAACGCCATCAGCCGGGGCGTCCTTTCCTGGACCAGCCCGGTCCTGGACCTGAGCATCGGACGCGACAAGGTGGACTACGGCGGGATACTCCAGGGGAGCATCTTCCCCTCGGCGCGCCTGCCCTACCTCGACGCCTTCCGCGCCCGCGCGCGGTTCGGCCGCCTGAGCTTCGACTACATGATCTCCTCCCAGGACGCGATTCCCTCGTGGGACGGAAACGACGTCGATCCGAACGCCGGCGTCACCTCCGTCACGAATCCGTACCCGTATGGATGGTACGACTCGGCCGATCCCACCAGCATCATCGAGACCTATCACTCGCTCTCCTGGGATTTAGGCCGGGTGCGCGTCCGCATCGCCGAGAACATGATGATCGCGCGGAGCAACAACCGCTTCACCGTGACCGATTTCCTGCCCATCATGTTCTGGCATCAGGGAAGCGTGCTGCCGAACAACGAGACCTTCCTGTGGAGCCTGGACTGGACGCCGAGCTCCGATCTGGCGCTTTCGCTCCAGGGCGGCTTCGACGCCTTCAACCCCAGCTTTCTCGCCATCCCCGACTCCGATACGCCGACGATACCCGCGCTCGTCCTAGGTGGAACCTATGCGACCCAGACGGGTATCGGAGCCGCGGACCTCTATTTCGAGACAGGGTATACCCACTACCTCTGGGGCAATTTCAGCGCCGCGGGTCAGGGAGGAATCAGCGAAGTAGATCCCCTCGAACGTTGTATCTACCGCTACATGCTCGATGCCAACGGGCTCTCTGCTCTCATCCCGCTGACGAGTCCCTACGGACCCGGAGCGCTCTGGTTCCGCCTCCTCGCGGGCCAGACAATCGGAGCTTCGGGGATGCGCATCGGCTCCGACATCCTCCTCCTGGGCAAGAACACCGAGGCGAACCTCGTCACGACGCCCTACGACCTGGCGGTCCAGAACGCTCCCTGGGAGTTCTTCGGCCAGTTCGGCCTCAATCTCCGCTACGAGGCCGGGCCCTTCGAGGTCTCGATCGAGCCTTCGGCTTGCGTGCGAGACGGCGACTGGTGGATGGAGAGCAGCTTCGCCGTGGCCTACCACTTCAGGAGCGTCTCTCCGATCTCCGGGATATGACCGAGGTGCTCGGTTTGGGTGCATGGCCTACTGCCTGACGCCGGTGAACCGAGTAGCCGTCCTATCGCCGAGTATCGATTTCCGCGGCGCCCGGGATAGCGGGGGGCGAGAGAGGCGCGGAGGCCCACAGACGGGCCGGTCTGCCACTACGCTGCTCAGTTCAGGCGGCAGCGCCGGTCGACGACGAGGGCGTTGGCCGCGAGGCCCGCGACGAGGCCCGGGACTCCCGCGGGTTTGCGCGGCTCGAAGCGGCCCTGAAGGACGGTGTCGACGAGCACGCCCGACAGGGCCTGGCCCGCGAACATGAGGAGGGCGGCGAGCGAGGAGGGACTGCTCTCTTCGGAGCGTGGCAGGATCCGCCTCCTCTCGCGGGACAAACTCGCGCCGCTGGCCCGGGACCTCTACCGCTAGCATCCGTGATGAGACCCGACCGCAGCGATCGCCTCTTCCCTTAGCGCCTCTGTGCCGTTCCGCGACTCGTTCCCTCGAAGATCGAGACAGGGTGAAGAGAGGAGCGGAGGCGCAAAGGCTCGCCGCGCGGTACCGGCACATTGTTACTATTTAATCCCATCAAGTATCGTTGCTTCGACAAGATGATGGGGAATGAGCCGAAGGGGAAATTGGCCTCACGGGAAGCCGCTTGAAATACCGCCACGCGTTACCTCAGCGAACTTTGCGTTTGCTCCCAGCCCTCTCCGAGTCCCCTTTCTTTTCTTCCCTTCGAGCCTTCGCGCCTTTCCGCATCGTCTCGGGCTGGGCGCCTGCGGGCTGGGCGGCGGGGATCTTCGCGAAGAGCCTGTCCAGGAGCCCGACGAGCATGCCGCGCTTGATCAGGAAGGCGAGCGCGGCGGTGATGACGATGCTGAAGAGCACGACGTCGTAGGCGTAGTCGCGGATGAGCTGGGCGCCCGCCATGCCCGCGGCGAGGGGCAGGCCGGCCAGGACCGCGGTGGCGAGTCCCTTGGGCGCCATGACCGCGACGAGTTCCAGGTCGCGCCGGGGCACGCCGGAAGCCGGACGGAGGACGCTGAACACCATGCGCAGGACATAGATGGCGAGCGTCAGGGCCAGGCCGATGAGGATCGTCATCCAGCCCGAGAAGCGTATGGAGATGCCCAGGTACAGGAAGAAGAAGGTGCGGATGATGAAGATGATCTCGCCGAAGAAGGCCATCTCGCTCGGCGAGATTTTGGTGTCGGGCATCTTCATCTTGATGCCCATGCGCTGGACGATGCCGAAGGGCTTGTTGGCGAGGCCGAGGCCGAAGGCGAGGGAGGCGATCGCGCCCGAGAAGCCGAGGAACTGCGAGAAGCCGTAGACGATGAAGAGGAAGGCGAAGGTGGAGAGCATGGTGTTGGGAAAGCGCCGGACGAATTTGAGCAGCCTGAGCCAGATGTAGCTGCCGACGAGCCCGATGAAGGCCGCGAAGACGAGGGCGGAGAGCATCGAGCCGAGCATGCGCCCGAAGGCTATGCCGCCCGAGCCCTTGTCGGAGATGAGGGTGAAGACGAGGATGACGCTGAACACGTCGGTGAGCGAGGATTCGATCACCAGGACGTCGGAGGTCTCGCGCGAGAGGCCGAGGCCCTTGGCTATGGGCAGGACCACGGCCGGGGAGATGCTCGCGAGGATGCAGCCGAAGGTGACGGCGCTCAGGACGGGCAGGGCCAGGACGAACACGCCGACGGCCACCGCGACCGCGACGCTGCCGACGAAGGTGACCAGGAAGAGCGGGAGGGCGCGTCTGAGGGTCGAGCGGATCGATCCAATTTCGAGGGTCATGCCGCCTTCGAAGAGGATGAGGACGAGGGCGATGGCGCTCATCACCGCGCCCGACTTGCCGAAGTCGGCCGGCGAGATCAGGCCCAGGAGGGGTCCGGCGGCGATGCCGATGACCATGAGCAGGAGCACGTCCGGGACGGCCTTCTTCTCGAAGAGCAGCGAGAAGCCGTGGGCGAGGAAGAAGAGGATGCCGACGACCAGGATCGCCGCGCTCATCGGGCCTCCTTCCCCCCGTGGGCCTCCTTAGCCGCGCGGGCCTCCGCCGCCGCCGCGCGGGCTGCGCCGGCGAGGGCCGCGCCGTAGCTCTTCTCGTCGATGGGGTAGCGGTCGATGAGGAAGAGGGCGCCGAGGAGGAAGACCGCGGGGATCGGCCCTATGAGAAGGCGGATCGCCAGCTGGGAAGCCGGAGCCTGGGCCGCGTTCGGCACGAAGCCGCCGAAGGAGAGCACGAGGCCCGAGGCGAACATGGCCACGGCCGAGCCGATCTTTGAGGTGAGGAGCCACATGCCGTAGAAGGCGCCTTCCTTGCGCGCTCCCGTGCGCGCGGCGTCGAGCTCGATCGTGTCCGGCACCATGGAATAGGGCGCGACGTAGCCGAAGCCCACCCCGATGCCGGCGTAGACCATCATGCCGATGAAGAACCAGGGCCCGAGGGCCTGGCCCAGGAAGAAGAGCACGAGGCTCGCGCTGCCGAGGGCGAAGAAGCAGATCTGGTAGGTCCGCTTCTTCCCGATGCGCTTGGACACGATGACCGACACGGGTATGAAGACCATGGCGGTGACGAGGAGGACGAGCATGGCGAGGGCCGTGAGGTCCTCGCGGGCGTAGATGTACTGGAAGTAGTAGGCGATGATGCCCTGGAGGAAGGTGAGCCCGATGAGGTTGAGGGCGTAGGTGAGGAGCACGATGAGGTAGGGCCTGTTCCTGAACACGGAGAGATAGGTCCGGAGGAAGTCGCCTCGCCCGCTCCGGCGCGCGGAGGCTGCCGCCCCGGCGACAGGGGGCGCGGCTTTCCGGACGGGGCGCCTCGGGTCCGGGTCCGATTCCGCCGCGGCGCCGACTTCGGGCGAGAACTCGGTCCGGGCCTCGGACTCCGGCGCGGGAGCGGGCTCGCGCACCGTGAGGGCGGTCGTCATCGCGGTCACGAGCATGACCGCCCCGAACAGAAGCCCCATCATCGAGAAGCCGAGGCTCTTGTCCGCGCCCTCCACGCCGCCGAAGGCGGCCAGGAGGGGCGGCACCGAGGCCGCGCCAAGCAGGGTGCCCAGGACGGCGAACATGAAGCGGAAGCCGTTGAGGCTCGAGCGCTCGTGGTAGTCCTGGGTGAGCTCGGGCGTCAGCGAGGAATAGGGAATGTTGACGATCGAGTAGATGACGTTGAGGGCGATGAAGGAGAGGGCCGCCCAGGCGGTGAGCAGGACGGGGCTCTGGATATGGGGATTCGTGAAGAACCACCACATGGCGAAGGCGAGGGGCACGGAGCCGAAGAAGATATAGGGCCGCCTGCGTCCCCAGCGGGTCCGCGTCCGGTCGGACAGGTAGCCGAGGACCGGGTCCCAGAGGGCGTCGACCAGCTTGCCCGCCATGATGACCGTGCCCGCCACCGCGGCCGCGATGCCCACGGTGTCGGTGAGGTACTTGAGCGCCCAGAAGCCCAGGGCCGTGAAGAAAAGATTGCCGCCGAGGTCGCAGACGCCGAAGCCCAGCTTGGTGCCCAGGGAGAGTCGGCCCGATCGGTCAGTCGTCGTGGTCATCGTGGAACTCCTGTATGCCTTTCAGGAAGGCGCCCGAAAGATCGTCCATGGCGGCCTCGATCGCCGCCTTGCCGTCCATCCGGTACTCGCCCAGGCGGGCGGAAAAGTCGAGGCCCTCGCCCACCCGGACGACGGCTGTCTTGCGCAGGATCGAGGGCCGGCCGCCGAAATCGCCGCCGACCAGGCGCTGCGCCAGGTCCGCGAGGCTGTAGGCCGACTCGACGAGCCGGCCGAAGGAAGGCTCGCCGCCGCCCGGGCCGCCTTCGAGATAGTCCGAGTCGAGGTAGTGGCCCAGGTCGACGAGCTCCATGTGGCGCATGGCGTACCAGGCCTCGCCCGCGCGCCGGTCGGCCAGGAGGCGGCCGAGGGGCGTCAGCCCCTCCAGGTCCGCTTCGGGATAGATGCGGTCCCAGGCCTCCTGGCGGAGGCGGTAGACCCGCGTTATGCGATCCCCTTCGTGGCGGAGACCGAAGACCCCCTCGCCGCGCCGGAGCGCGGCTTCGAGCAGGGTCGCGCGGCGCTCCTCCCTCGTGCCCCGGTCCCGGGACGGCGCGAGGCCGTAGTAGGCTTCCGCGTGCGCGAGGAGCTCGAGGTCGAGGGCGACCAGCCTGGCCTTGAGGGCCGCGCGGCGCGCTTGCGGTCGCTCGGTCGGAGGAGTCCGCGGCCCGAGATCCCGCGGGGGCTCGAGGCCGCAGAGCCTCTCGGTTTTCGCGACGAGGCTCTCGAGTCCGCCTATCCTCTTTTCGTCGAAGCGGTGATGGACGGAAATGGGGAGCACGATCACCGGCAGCGGGCGGCCCGCGCGCTCCAGCTCCTCGGCGCACCAGAAGGCCAGGCGCGCGGTGCCGGACTCGAGGCGCGGCAGGGTTTCGGCGCGGTAGGAGACCTGGCCCTCGGGCGAGAGGGCGATCGGATGCGCCCCGCTCCGAAGCGCGCTCCGGATGCGCTTGAGTCCTGATCCGTCGAACCTGACGTGGTAGACGGGCAGGGCCCCGGTGCGCGGCAGGATCCAGCGGATGAGGGACCCGCCCCAGAGCGGCACGGCATAGTCGTGCAGGAAGAAGGCGTGCGGAGGCTGCGGCAGGCGAACGCCGAGCCGGCGGGCCTCGCGGCCGAGCCGGAGGTCGAAGACGAGGCTCAGGAGCTGCGGCTCGTCCCCGTAGGGATGGCGGAAGGCCAGGATGAGCCGCGACCTTCCCTCCTGGAAATCCTTGAACGCCGATACGAGGCCTTCGGCGTTCCGCAGCTCGATGGAGTCCAGCTTGAGAGCCAACCGCGCGTAGAGGGGCCCCGCGGCCTTCACGAGGAGTCCGGCGGCGAGCGAGTCGCGCGAGGGCGCGAGGGCGGGGCGGACTTTCGCGCGATCGACGGGTCTGAACTGTCCTGGCATCCGGGCGGGACTCCCTTCTCCATCATCGATGGGTCGAGCTGGCACTGTAGCATCGAAGCCCGGGTGGGGCAAGTTCGCGTCGAGACGAGGGCAGGCCCTGCTCTCCCGCCTTCCCTCCGGGCCTCCGCGCCTCGATGGCTTTCCACTCGCGGCTCGTGCAGAATGGATCCGCATTTTCTGTCTCGTAAGGAGGGAACATGCCGCAGCGTATCGGGATTGTCGGCACGGGCTGGGTGGCGGACAAGCACGTGGAGGCCCTCGGCAAAATCGCCGAGGCGCGTATCGCGGCCATCGCGGGGAGGAATCTCGAGCGAGCCGCCGAGCTCGCCGAACGGGCCGAGCGGGCGCCGGCCGCCGCGGGCTCGGCCCCGGCGCGCCCCGCGGTGTACGCCGACTGGGCCGAGATGCTGCGGCGGGAACGGCTCGACGCGGTCTTCATCCTCCTCCCGCCCCACCTTCACGGCGACGTGGAGGCGGCCTGCGCCGGCCGGGTGCCGGCGGTGCTCGTGGAGAAGCCGCTCGGCCGGGATCTCGCCACCGTCGAGCGCGCCCTCGCCGCCTTCGAGGCGGCGGGCACCTTCGCCGCCTCGGCCTACATGAACCGCTGCCGGCGCTCGGCGCTCCGCGCCCGCGAGCTTTTCGCCGCGCCGGAAGACCCGCCCGTCCTGGTCGAGGGCCGCTGGGTGACGCCCGTCCCGCCGCCGGCCTGGTGGCGGGACCGCAGCCTCTCGGGCGGGCAGTTCGTCGAGCAGTGCACGCACCTCGTCGACCTGGCGCGCTTCATAGCGGGCGAGATCGTCGAGGTCGCGGCCTTCGCGGCCTCGGGTTTCGTCACCGACCTCGAGGGCTACGCGACCGACGACGCCATGGTGGTGAGCGCGCGCTTCGCCTCGGGCGCCCTCGCCCAGTTCTCCACGGGCTGCTTCCCCTCGCCCGGCCCGGACGAGGACGCGGGGATAGGCCTGACGATCGGCTCGCGCCGAACGCGGTGCGCGCTCTCGGGCTGGGGCATGGCTCTCCGCGCCGAGACCTCGGGCGGCGGCCTGGAGATCATGGAGCCCGAGGAGGACATCTTCGAGGTCGAGGACCGGCTCTTCCTCGCGGCCGCCTCGGGCGGCGAGCGGAGCCTCTTCCCCTCCACCTACGCCGAGGGCCTGAAGACCCTGCGCGTCACGCTCGCCGCCGTCGAGTCGGCCCGGACCGGGCGCACGGTGAGGATCGCGCGGGGAGCGCGCTAACCTGGAACGGATCTCGGGGCGATCAGCTCGGAGGGCGGCCGCCCTCCGACGGAAGCGCGCGCGACCTAGGCCGGAATCGACACGATCCCCATGAGGTCCTGCGCCCGGACGGTTGACAGCTTCGCCGGCACCGGCCATCCGCGCGCCGCGGTGAGGAAAACGCCGGCGGCGCAGGTCGACGAGGCGCGGCGGCGGAAACACCCGCCACATCCGCCGCGACGGGACAGCGGGCCGCGACGGGAGAGCGGCCGCGACGGGAGACCGGCCGCGACGGGAGACCGGCCGCGACGGGAGACCGGCCGCGACGGGAGAGCGGCCGCGACGGGAGAGCGGCCGCGACGGGAGAGCGGCCGCGACGGGAGACCGACCGCGGCGCCGGAGATCCGGCATACTGTCAAAAACAGCTTACTGTCATTGACAGTACAAATCGATCCGCGGTATCTTCGCGTCATGGACACTTCCGCGACCGGCAGCAGGCAGAGCCGCCACCTGGCGGCCTTCGTCCTGCTTTTCCTGAGAGAGGAGCCGTCCCACGGCGCCGCTCTCCTGGGGCGCATGGAGGCCGAGATGCCTCACTGCCAGGCCGACAGCGCCGGCTTGTACCGGACGCTCCAGGCGCTGGAGCGGGAGGGCTCGGTGAAGACGGTCTGGGAGGCCCAGGCTTCGGGAGCCCCGCGCAAGGTCTACACGGTCACGGCCAAGGGCCGCGCCGCCCTGCGCGAGCTGGCGGAGGACATCCGCGGCCGCGAGGAGAATTTCCGCTTCTTCCTGAAGCGCTACGAATGAACGGACCCCGCGGCCCAGCCGCGAGGCATGAACCCGCGAGCGAATCGAAGTAGGAGGATCACATGCAGGCGAGCGAATCCGTCGGCGCCCCGGCCCCTGAGGGCGAGGTCGCCGGGCGCCGTCTCGGCCCGATCGGGACCTTGGGCGTCGTCTCGGCGGGACATCTTCTGAACGATCTGTACAGCAACTTCCTGCCGCAGCTCCTGCCCTTCCTCCTCGTGCTGATGCCCGGCTTCACCGCGGCGCAGGCCGCCCTGCTCGTGGCCGCCTTCAACATCTCCTCCTCGCTCTTCCAGCCGATCTTCGGCTTCGCCGTGGACGGCAAGGGGCATACCTGGCTCATCTACGTCGGCACGCTCTGGATGGCCGTCTTCCTGAGCCTCACGGGCATCGTCCACAGCTACGCCGCCCTGGTGGCGCTCGCGGCGATAGCGGGACTCGGCACCTCGGCCTTCCATCCGCCCGCCTCGGCCATGGTCCACGGCCTGAGCGCGCGCTACAAGGCGGTGTACCAGTCGGCCTTCGTGGCCTTCGGCAACTTCGGCTTCGCCCTCGCCCCGCTCGCCCTGGTGCCGCTCTTCCAGGCCTTCGGGCTCGGGGCCTCGACGCTCCTCGTCATTCCCGGGGCCCTGGCCGCGGCGATCCTCTTCTTCGCCCTGCCGCGCCAGGGGAGGCGGCCCCGGGAGGCCGCGATGCTGGCCGTGGTATGGGCCTCGATCCGGAGGTCCGCTCGGGAATTGACCGCCATCCTGGCCGTGATCTCGGTGCGCTCGGCCGCCTACACGGGGCTCCTGGCCCTCCTGCCCCTCTACTTCCACTCGCGCGGCGTGTCGAACATCGCGGCCAGCCGGATGCTCACCCTCATGCTCTTCACGGGCGCCTTCGGCGGCATCGCGGGCGGCTTCATCTCGGACCGCTGGGGCCGCAAGATCCTCATCGTCGGCTCGCTCGTCCTCGCGACCCCCCTGTTCTTCGGCTTCCTCGCGAGCTCGGGGGTCTGGAGTCTCGTGCTCCTGGCCCTGGCGGGAGCGGCCCTCCTGTCGAGCTTCTCGGTGACCACGGTCGCGGCCCAGGAGGCCATCCCCGAGCACAAGGCCCTGGCCGCCGGCCTGAGCCTGGGCTTCGCCAACGGTCTCGGCGCCCTCGCCGTCATCTTCATAGGAAGGCTGGGCGACCTCTGGGGCCTGACGCAGGCCGTGGCCCTCCTCGTCTCCCTGCCCTTCGCCGCCGGGCTTCTGGGGCTCTTCCTGCGGCACCACCCGGGCCAGGCGGCCCCGAAGCGCCCGTAAGGCAGCGGCGCACAAGGCCCCGTAGCCTTCCGCGACACGCTCATCGCAGGCGAGACTCTTCTAGCCGATCCCGGAACGAGGAGGCGAGCCGCCGTGGAAGGTTATGCGGCCCGCCCTTCCCCGGGGACCCTGAAATAGCCGAAGCGCGACGATTCTTCCCTCCCCCCTCTCAATCCCCCCCCGAATCGCGCCGAAAAATACTACGGACGGGACTCTGGCGAATCACGTCCACATTTCGCGGGCGTCTCGTATATAATCGGAAATCGACCGTTCGTCAGCAGCATCCGCCTGAGCCAAGGAGCGCCTCGTTCATGGGCACCGAAACGAAGCGAGAAAATCTTCAACTGATCCGCAGCATCCGCCGGCGCGTGGCGATCACGGTCTACGGGGTTCTGGCCTTCTTCCTCTTCTCGAGCGAGTTCCTGAACGCGATCTTCAACAATCGGCTCGACGAGCAGGGGGCCGGCCTGGGAAGCCGCATCCTGTTCGCGTTCAAGCCCACCGTCATCGCGCTCTATGTCGTGCTGGCCGTCTGCCTCTACGCCCTGATCATGTGGTATCTGCGCCCGCTCCTGCGCTTCCTCGCCGACGGGAGGGACCACCAGCGGGCGCGCAGCGCCGCCATCAACGTCCCCTGGGTCATCATCATCTTCCAGCTCGCGGCCTGGACGGTCGGCACGACCCTGTACTATCTCCTGGAAAACTGGAAGGCCGAGAGCGGCATTCCCTTCGCCCTGGGGCTCCTCTTGAAGATCGGGGTGGGCCTGCCCGCGGGGGTCTACATCTCCATTTTCTTCAATCTCATCCTCATCCCGACCAAGCGCCGGCTCGGCATGACCGAGATGCACCGCAACGAGAACGACCTCTTTTCCCGCTGGCGCGACCACATCGCCGTCGCCGCGGCGGCCGTCTTCATGACGATCAACTACAGCTACATCGTCTTCTACTACTCGAAAGCCTCGGTGGACCTCGGTTTCGCGGATTTCTACGGACCGCTCATCGTGCTGGGCATCCTCTTCAGCGCGGTCTCGGTGGGACTGATCGCCATCTCCAAGCGGGAGTATGACATCCAGATCGAGTCCATCCACTCCGTGCTGCGCGACATGGCGGCCGGCACGACGCGATCCGACCGGCGCATCCACATCCTCAACTTCAACGAGCTGGGGCAGACGGCCACCTACGTCAACATCATCCTCGACGGCTTCGCGAGCATCCTCCGCCGGATCAGCGACACCTCCGGGCTCCTGGCCGACTCTTCGCAGCGGCTCTCGGTCACGGGCCAGCAGAACGCGGCGCTCTCGAACCAGGTGGCCGCCAGCACCGCCGAGATCGTCTCCACCATGGAAAACCTGAACCAGCAATCCGGCGACATCGGCACCCAGGTGAAGCAGGTCGAGGAGCAGGCCATACGCATGAAAGAGGGGGTGTACGACGGCTCCACCATCACCAAGGAAAACATCGCGAAGATGCAGGAGCTGACCTCGTCCTACGCCGAGACGATCGAGGGGATGAAGAGCCTGGGCGAGCAGATCACCGGCATCTGGGAGATCGTGAAGATCATCAACGGCATCGCGGGCCAGATCAAGATCATAGCCTTCAACGCCGCGCTCGAGGCCTCCTCGGCGGGCGAGGCCGGGAAGAACTTCGAGATAGTCGCCGCGGAGATCCGCCGCCTGGCCGACAGCACGGTGGCCTCGACCAACGAGATCCGCGCCAAGATAGGCGACATCCAGCACGCCTCGGACGCGCTCATCGGCTCCTCCGTGGCGGACACCCTCAAGATCCAGGACACCCGGCAGATGTCCGGCAGGCTCGAGAAGGTCTTCGAGACGATCCTCGGATCCTCGGAAACCTCGTCCGAGTCGGCGATGACGGTGAGGACGGCCGTCGAACAGCAGATCGACGCCTTCGAGCAGGTCCTGGCCACCCTGCGCCAGATCGCCGACGGCGTCCACGAGTTCGCGGGCTCGATCGAGGAAACCAGTGTCACCACGGATCTTTTGCGGAAGATGGTGGACGATCTCAACGCCATCGTGGAAAGCTCGGAAGAGAGGAAGTAGGAATGGCCAAGTTGAGCCGGGTGATCGAGGTCGATCCGCAGAAGTGCGTCAACTGCCACGCCTGCATCGCCGCCTGCCCCGTCAAGTACTGCAACGACGGCACCGCGGACCACGTGGAGGTCGATCCCGACCTCTGCATCGGCTGCGGCTCGTGCATCACCGCCTGCACGCACGGGGCCCGCAGGGGCGTGGACGATTTCCCGCGCGCGCTCGAGGCCCTGCGCTCGGGCGGGAGGATGATCGCCATCTCGGCCCCGGCCATCGCCTCCAACTTCCCCGGATCGTACCTGCGCGTCCAGGGCTGGCTCCAGAGCCTGGGCGTGCGCGATTTCTTCGACGTGAGCTTCGGCGCCGAGCTGACGATCAAGTCCTACGCGGAGCACCTTAGGAGCGCCGCGCCGGCCACGCTGATCGCGCAGCCCTGCCCCGCCGTCGTCTCGTACATCGAGCTGTACCAGCCCGAGCTCCTGCCCTACCTGGCCCCGGCCGACAGCCCCATGCTCCACACCATCAAGATGATCCGCGAGTACTACCCGGTGTACGCGGGCTACAAGATCCTGGTGCTCTCGCCCTGCTACGCCAAGCGCCGCGAGTTCGACGAGACGGGCCTGGGCGACTACAATGTCACCTTCAAGTCCCTCGCGGACCACATCGAGGCCGAGGGCATCGACCTCGGCTCCTACCCCGAGATCGATTTCGTCGGCGACGCCGCCGAGCGCGCCGTGCTCTTCTCCTCCCCGGGCGGCCTCCTGCGCACCCTGGCCAGGGACAACCCCGGGGCAGCCGAGCGCACGCGCAAGATCGAGGGGCCGGATATCCTCTACGATTACCTGAAAAAGCTGCCGGCCATGATCGACTCGGGCTACGCGCCCCTGCTCGTGGACTGCCTCAACTGCGACATGGGCTGCAACGGCGGACCGGGCACCCTCAACCTCGAGAAATCGATCGACGAGATCGAGGCGCTCATCGAGCGGCGCAGCGCCGCGATGCGCGAGGCCTACCGCAGGCGGGGCCTGGGCTCGTCCGAGGCCGCGGCCGACCGCCGCGTGAATCGCGTCATCGCCAAGTTCTGGAAGCGGGGGCTCTACGGCCGGAGCTACCAGGACCTGTCGGGCAACAACGGCGTGCGCCTGCCGAGCAAGGCCGAGTTCGAGGACATCTACCAGCGGATGCACAAGCGCGACACGAAGGACTTCCTCAACTGCGGCGCCTGCGGCTACGACAACTGCGAGGCCATGGCCGTCGCCATCCACAACGGCCTCAACAAGCCGAGCAACTGCTTCCATTACGAGCGCGCGAGCCGGCAGGAGATGACCGCCATGCTCTTCGCGGGCATCAGGGAGTCGGCCCAGCGGCTCTCCGAGGCCCTCGGCCGCATGACGGCGCAGGATCGCGCCGCCGGAGCGGAGGCGACCGTCTCGGTCCACGAGATCGCGCGCATCTCGGGCGAGATGCGCGCCTCGATCGAGGCGGGCATGGGCTACATCGAGTCGACCATCGCCAACATGGACGGCATCCGCTCCTCCAACAAGGTGACGGTGGAGCACATGGGCGCGCTGAACGAGCAGATCCAGAGCATCACGGAGATCCTCGGGCTCATCTCGGCCATCGCCGACCAGACCAAGATCATCGCCTTCAACGCCGAGCTCGAGGCCTCGGCGGCCGGAGAGACGGGGCGGAGCTTCGAGATCGTGGCGGCCGAGATCCGGCGGCTCGCGAACAGCACGGTGGACGCCACCGCGCGCATCAAGCAGAAGATCGAGGGGATCCAGGCTTCCTCGCTGAAGCTGGGCGAATATTCCCGCCGCGAGAGCGAGAGCATCCACGACGGCTCCGGCTTGACCGCCAAGCTGCGCGATGTCTTCAGCCATCTCGCGGACTATTCCGTGGAGTCCGACCGCAAGATCCGCGGCTCGATCGAGGAGCAGGTGAGCACCTTCAACCAGACCCTCGAAGAGCTGGATCACATCATCCGCGAGCTCGACCAGTATGTCAGCCGATAGGAAATTCGAGGCATGCGCATGAACGAGAACGACGAGGCTCCTCCTCCGATTGCCCCTGCGGGGTCCGCCGCGCCGAAGGACGCCGCATACGGGCGCCGAGGGCTGACCCGCACCCTGTGCGTGGGCGTCACCCTCCCCTTCGCCGCCTCGATGCTCGTCATGCTCCTGGTCGCCGTGCTGGCCTTGCGCGGCTCCGCCGATCGCCTGGCCGGGGCGGCGGCGAAGCGCGCCCTGGCCTCGGCCGAGGGCATGCTGGAGAGCGGGATGCGCGGCTCGATGGCCGGATTCCTCGAGGCCAAGGCCGAGAGCGCCCGGGACCTGATCGCCGCCTTCGACGACCGCGCGGCCCGCGGCCAGATGTCGAAGGCCCAGGCCTTCGCCTCGGCCAGGCAGGCGCTCGCGAGTCCGGCCTTCGGCTCCTGGGGAGGCTCCGGCTATTACGCCCTGGTCGACGGCCGGGGCTTCTGGCCGCTGCACCCGCCGGCCCGGGCAGGCGAGGCGGAGAAGCTCGCCTTCGTGCAGGCCGCCCGCTCCCTGGGCGAAGGCTTCCTGGAATACCGCTTCCAGGGCCCCGGCGATCCGGAAGCGCGCGAGAAGGCGGCCTACGTGACGCGGTATGCGCCGCGCGACCTCCTCGTCTGGGCCGTCGTCGACGAGGGCGAGTTCCTGGAGCGCCTCGATCCTGCGCGGCTCGAGGCCTGGATCAGCCCCGGCGACCGGAAGGAGCCCGGCGATTTCTTCCTCCTGGACGCGGCCGGGAAGCTCGTCCTCGGCCGGGACCGCTACGGCCTCGCCGCAGGTGCGGCCGCCGCAGGAGCGGCCGCGGCCATCACGGCCGCCGCCACAGCTGCCACGACAGCTGCCGCCCGAACGGCCGCAGCCCAAGCGACCACAGCCGGAGCGGCCGCCGCGACGACAGCCGCCGCTACGCCCGCCGCCCCTGCGGCCTCCGGCGCCCGGAGCGCTCCGGAATACGTCTCCGTGGGCGGCGAGCGCCTGCGCCTGGACTCGGTCCGACTGCCCGAGGGACCCTGGACCCTGGTCTCGGTGACGCGGCTGGGCCCCTACGACGCCCTCGCGGCCGCCGCGGCCGCGATCATGGCGGCCGCCCTGCTCCTCTCCGGCGTGGCGATCAATCTCGCCCTGCGCCTCCTCCTCGCCCGGCACCTCAAGCCGATCCGCGAGATGCAGGCCGCGGCCGACAAGGTCTCCGCCGGCGACCTCACCGGGAGGATAGAGGAGAACGCCGACGACGAGATCGGCGAGGTCTCCCGGATGTTCAACCGGGTGATGGACGAGTTCGCCGAGCTCCTGCGCAAGGTGAAGGCCATGATAGCCGTCCTGGGCGGCTCCATCCAGAACCTGAGCACCTCGACCCAGGAGATCGCCAGCACCTCCAACGAGCAGGCCGCCTCGGTGAAGGAGGTCCTGAGCACGATGGAGGACTCGGACCGCCTCTCGAAGGGCGTGGAGGTCAAGATCCAGGAAGTGGCGCGCATCGCCACCCACACGAAGGACAATGTCGAGCGCGGCTTCGAGCTCATCCAGAGCAGCCTGGGCAAGATGGAGGAGATCCGCTCCACGAACGCCCAGACCCTGGTCGGGATCAAGACCCTGGGCGACCTCATCGAGACGATCTGGGACATCGTCAACATCATCAACGGCATCGCCGACCAGACCAAGATCATCGCCTTCAACGCCGAGCTGGAGGCCGCGGCCGCCGGCGACGCGGGCAAGAACTTCCGGATCGTGGCGGGCGAGATCCGCCGCCTGGCCGACAGCACGGTGGATTCCACCAACGAGATCAAGGAGAAGATCAACGAGATCCAGCACGCCTCCGACAAGCTCATCCTCGCCTCGGAGGAGGGGACGCAGCGCATCCGCGAGGGCTGGGACGTCTCCAGCAACATCCGCGGGGTCTTCGAGGACGTGCTGCGCTCCAGCGAGATCTCGGCCAACTCCGCCAACGACATCAGCCGCTCCATCAACATGCAGGTCGTGTCCTTCGAGCAGATCTTCCTGACCCTCAAGCAGATCTCGGAGAGCATCGACAATTTCGTGGAATCCACCTCCTACACCACGGAGGTCTCCGACAAGCTCAAGTCGATCTCCGAATCCTTCCGGGCCCAGGTCGAGTCGTACTCCATCGGCGAGGCGGGCTCCGGCCGCAGGGGAGGCGGCTGATGGACAACGCCTCCCTCCTCCGGACCCTGAAGGAACGGGCCGCCCGGAACCGCGCCAAGGCGGAGAGCGAGCAGGTGCTCTTCAAGTACGTGGTGTTCCTGGTCGGCGAGCAGAGCTACGCCCTGCCGGCCGACCGCGTGCACGAGATCTCCTTCGACAACGAGCTGTACTACGTGCCCTTCCTGCCCTCCTACGTCCGGGGCTACGCCAACCGGCACGGCCAGCCCTACACCGTCCTCGACATCCGCATGCTCTTCGAGAAGAGCGCGCTCGATTCCTCCACCCTCCTCATCCTGAACGTCGCCAACGATCAGCTGGCGCTGCTCATCACGGACGTGGACGAGATCGTCAAGCTCCCGGCCGAGGCCGCCCATCCCCTGGCCTCCGAGGAGGAGAGCGCCCGCTACTTCGCCCACTCGATCACCGTGAAGGAGCGGGAAGTCTTCGTCATCAATGTCGAGACTCTCCTCCTGCGGCTGGAGCGCGACGTTGAGCGCATCTGAGGAGCTGCGCGTCCTCTTCCTGCAGTACGAAGGCGTCCACTTCCTCCTCGACCGGTCGCAGTGCGCCTCCAGCCTCTTCGCCTCGGAGGTGCAGGAGGTCGGCTCGCGCCACCGCTACCTCCGCGAGCTCCTCCGGGTCGGCGACGAGCGGCTCCTGTTCTTCGACCTGCAGCTCTTCCTGCGCGAGACCTTCCACGCCCGGTCGGGCGCCGGCGCCCAGCTGGCCATCATCGGGGAGCTGGCCGGCTTCGAATCGCGCACGCGCGAGCTGTTCCGGCGCTCGGTCTTCCCGTCCCTGGAGCGCCTGGAGCTGGACACCGGACGGATCGCCTTCCGCATTCCGTCCGACACCGTCATGCGCAGCCTGAGCCCGGAGGATCTGGCGCCGCACAACGTCTCGATACGCCGGCCGCTGGAGGCGCGGGGGCTGCTGGCCCTGCACCCCACCGAGCGGTCGATGGGCTTTCTGCTCGACCTCGACCGCCTGGTCGGGTCGAGGCTGCTCTTCGCGTCCGCGCGGAGGAAAGAGGCGGACGAATGAAGGTGCTCGTAGTCGACGATTCGATCCTGATGCGCAACATCCTGAAGGAGATGTTCCGCGACTCGGGCGTGGCCGTCCTGGGCGAGGGCAGCGACGGCCGCGCCGCGGTGGAGCTCAACCGCGCCCTGCGGCCCGACCTCATCGTGATGGACATCAACATGCCGAGCATGAACGGCCTCGAGGCCACGAGGGCCATCATGGGCGAGTGCCCCACGGCCATCGTCATCTTCTCCAACGAGATCGACGCGAAGATTTCCTTCCAGGCCATCCAGGCCGGGGCCGTGGAGGTCGCCGCCAAGCCCGACATCGACCAGTTCAACGATCCGGCCTACACGGGCAAGCTGCTGAAGATGCTGCATGCCGCCGCAGGGGTCTTCGGCGGCGGCCGCGCCAAGCAGGCCTGCGCTCCCGGAGAGAGCCCCGCTCCGGCCGCGGAGACGGCGCGCGCCGGCCGGGCCGCGGGCCGCCTCGCGGGTCCGGCCTCGGGCCCGCGGCGCATCGAGGCCGTGGTCATCGGCGCCTCGACGGGAGGGCCCATGGCGGTCCGCGACCTCCTGCGCGGCCTGCCGGCCGACTTTCCCGTGGGCATCGCCCTGGTGCAGCACATCGAAGAGCGCTTCGACAAGGGCTACGCCGAGTGGCTCGACGGCGAATGCGAACTCCGCGTGCGCCTGGCCCGGGACAACGACAGCTTCACGCCCGGAGAGGTGATCGTCGCGCCCTCGGGACACCACCTCGTCTGCGGCGAGCGCCGCCTCATCCTCGCCGACACCCCACCCGTGGGCAATCAGAAGCCCTCGGTCGACCGGCTCTTCGAGACGGCGGCGCTCGGCTTCGGAGACCGCCTGGCGGCCGTCCTCCTGACCGGCATGGGCTCGGACGGCGCCGAGGGCTGCGTCAAGGTGAAGGCCGCCGGAGGCCTGACCCTGGTCCAGGACGAGGCGACCTCCTTCATCTACGGCATGCCCAAGGCCGCCGTCGAGCGCGGCGGGGCCGTCCGCGTCCTGGGTCTGCCGCAGATCCCGGCCGCGCTCCTGGAGGCGGTCGGCTATCATGGATGAGAGCTTCGTCGACAAGGCGGTGGACTACGTGGAAGCGTTCACCGGCCTGAGATCGCCCGCCTCCAACCGCGCCCACTTCAGGCGGGCCCTGCTGGGCCAGGCCCGGGCCGCGGGGATGCCTCCCGAGCGGCTGGCCGCCGAGCTGAGCCTCGACGCGGGGATCCGGCAGCGCTTCCTCAACGCGGTGATGATCGGCGAAACCTACTTCTTCCGGGAGGCCTCCCAATTCCGCCTGCTGCGCGAGGCCCTCGCGGGGCGATGGGCCGCGACCGCTCGGAGGCTCCGCTGCTGGAGCGTCTCCTGCTCCACCGGCGAGGAAGCGGTGAGTCTGGCCGCCGTGCTGGACGAACGGCGGCGCGAGCGCGGCGGGCCGGAGTACGAGGTGCACGCCTCGGACATCAACGACACCGCCCTGGAATGCCTGCGCGGCGGCGTCTTTCCGCGCGCCTCCCTGCGCCGGGACGGACGGGAGTTCCACGACAGCCTCTTGCGGCGCCACGTGATCCGCGAGGACGAAACGGGCCTCACCCTCGATCCGGCACTCCTGGCCAGGATCTCGATCCATCATCTCAACTTCTTCCGGGACCCCCTGGGCGCCATCCCGGACGAGCTGGATGTCGTGTTCTTCCGCAACACCCTCCTGTACGCGACCCTGGAGAAGCGGGAGTTCATCGTCGACCGGATCGTGCCCAAGCTGCGCGAGGGCGGCCTCCTCTTTCTGGCGACGAGCGAATTGCCCTTCGTGAAGCGAGCCGACCTGCGCCTGGAGAAGTCCGACCACGCCTACGTCCTCGTGCGGGAGAGCCCGGATCGGTCTCGCGGGAGCGCGGCTCGGGAGAGTCCGGCTCGCGAGAGTTTGGCTCGCGGGGACGGCGGCGGGCCGGGGCCCCTCGGGAGTCCGGACCCCGCCGAGGCGGACGCGCAGGTCACGACCGAGGCCGTCCTGGGCTTCCTCAACGGCGGCGAGCGCGCGCGCGCCGAGAGCCGCGGGGACGCCGTCGCCGAGTTCGCGCGGCTCGTGGCGAGCCTCTTCGCGGCCCTGGGCTCGGGCCGGAAGGACGAGGCCGCGCTCCTCCTCGGCGCGCTCGAAGCGGCCTCGAGCCCCGGCGTGGAGTCTCTCGCGCGCTACTGCGCCGGCCGCTTCCACGCCGCGACCGGCGATTCCGGGCGCGCCAGGGCCGAGTTCGAGCTGGCGCTCGAGGCGGACGGATCCTTCTGGCCGGCGCGCTTCTACCTCGCCTCGCTCTCGGCGCCCTCCTCCGGGCGAAGGGCGCGGCGGGAGTTCGAGCGCTGCCTCGCGGCCATCGAGGCCGAGTCGCGGGGCGAGCGCTTCGCCTGTCTGCTCGAGGGCTTCAACAGCGCGTATTTCCGGCGCATGTGCGTCCGATGGATCGAAAAACTGGCGGAGGACGGGGGTCGGGGATGCCCATAGACCGTGCGGCCTTCATCGAGAACTACGTCGATGAAACCCGCGAGAATCTGCGAAAGATCGACGACGGAGTGGTCAGGCTCAGGAAGGACCCGGAGAACCAGGACGAGCTCGGCTCGATCCTGCGCGCGCTCCATACGATCAAGGGCTCTTCGCGCATGCTCAAGTTCCGCGGCATGGAGCAGGTGGCGCACGGGACGGAGAGCGTGTTCAAGGGCATCCGCGAGCAGCGGTATGCGCTCTCCTCTCTCCTCATGCGGCTGGTGTTCTTCGGCGGCGATCTCCTGCGCCAGGGCGTGGAATCGATCCTGAAGGCCGGCTCCGACGACGCGCGGATCGCGCCCCATCTCGCGGCCTATCTCGCGGCCTGCGAGCACGCCTACGCCGACGAGCCCTTCGTCGAGGAATTCGAGAAACTGCAGGGCGCCCTCGCCGGGGGGGAGGCCCAGGCGGCTCAGGCGCCCGGGGCGGGCGGAGCGGAAGCGCCCGGCACAGGGGGCGGCCCCCTCGCCGCGGCCCAGTCCGGCGAGAACGGCTACGACAGCGTGCGCGTCAAGACGGGCAGCGTCTCGCAGATAATCGAGACGCTCAATACCGTCATCATCAGGCAATTCCAGTTCAAGCAGATCCAGGAAGAGCTAGGCGCCCTCGAGCGCGGCTTTTCCGATTTCTGGACCGACACGCGCACGAGGATCGCCGAGGCGAAACGACAGGGCCGGGGCGAGGGGCGGACCGCCTTCCTGGCCTCGGGGCAGGCCCTGCTCAAGGCGACCCAGAGCCTGCGCAAGGAATTCGTCGACCAGATGGCCGCGCTCGAGCAGCACTCCTACAAGCTCCAGGAACAGGTCATGCGGCTGTCGATGCTGCCCCTGGATCTGATCCTGGGCGAGCTGCCCCGGATGGTGGCCGAAACCTCGGCCGCGCTCGGCAAGGAGATGGACTTCACCGTCACGGGCTCGGACGTCCTCATGGACAAGGCCATTCTCGAAAGGTTGAGCGATCCCCTCCTCCACCTGGTGCGCAACTCGGTGGACCACGGCATCGAGACCCCGGCCGAGCGCGTCGCGGCGGGCAAGAGCGCCGCGGGCAGGATCGGCGTCGCGTGCAGCTCCGAGTCGGGCAACATCGTCATCAGGGTCACGGACGACGGCAGGGGCATCGACCCCGAGCGGATCAAGCGGCGGGCGGTGGAGCTCGGCCTCCTGAAGGAGTCCGACGCGGCAGGCCTCGAGGAGACCGAGGCCTACGCCTTCATGTTCCGCTCCGGATTCTCCACGAAAGAAGCCGTCTCGGAGCTCTCCGGGCGCGGCGTGGGCCTGGATATCGTCAAGTTCAACGTCGACAAGGTCAAGGGCAAGGTGAGCGTGCGCAGCGTCAAGGGCCAGGGCAGCGAGTTCATCCTCTCGGTGCCCCTGTCGCTGGCCACGGTCTCGGGCTTCTTCGTCAAGGCCGGGGGCGAGAAGTTCCTCATCCCCAGCAACTTCGTCCAGAAGATCGTCAGGCTCGCCGTCGCGGACAAGGTGGTCTACTACAACCGGGAGGCCTTCAAGCTGGACGGCCAGATCGTGCCGCTGTACTCCCTCGCGACCCTCGTGGGGCGCCAGACGCAGAACCGGGGAGCCTTCCTCTACGTGGTCGTGGTGGAATCGGTCGGCGAGAAGATCGGCATCGTGGTGGACGCCGTCCTGCAGCACGCGGCCCTGATCTACAAACCGGCGCCGCGCAACGTGCAGAAACTGAAGCCCATCCAGGGCATAGTCTTCGACGAGAGCTACCGGATCATCAACATCCTCTTCGTCCCCGAACTGATCGCCCGCTTCAAGCGCATCCGGTCCATCGATCTCCTCGGCGGGGTGGGCGGCGAGAAGCCGAAGCCGAGGCAGGCCCTCGTGGTCGACGACTCGATCAACACCCGCGAGATCGAGAAGTCGATCCTCGAATTGGAGGGCTTCGAGGTGACGGGCGCCGAGGACGGGATCGAGGCCTTGCAGCTCCTGAAGGAGCGGCGCTACGACCTCATCCTCTCCGACATCGAGATGCCGCGCATGGACGGCATCACCATGATAGAGAACATCCGCAAGGACCCCTTCTACGCGAACACCCCCATCGTGGTCGTGACCTCCTATTCCGACGAGGCCACGAGGAAGCGGGCCCGCGAGGCCGGGGCGGACGCGCAGATCGTCAAGTCGGATTTCGACCGCAACGGCCTGCTCGAAATCGTCGAAGGCCTGATGGGCGCGGTCAAGGCGGTGGAGATATGAGCAAGATCCTCCTCGTGGACGACTCCGCCCTGATCCGCGGCGTCCTCGAAACCTTCCTCGCGTCGAAGGGCTACGAGGTCATCCTCGCCGAGAACGGCCTGGAGGGCATCCTCGCCGCCTATCGCCACGTGCCCGACCTGATCGTGACCGACGTGGAGATGCCCCGGCTGCAGGGC
Source organism: bacterium (assembly GCA_021779995.1). Taxonomy (GTDB): domain Bacteria; phylum Spirochaetota; class Spirochaetia; order Treponematales; family Rectinemataceae; genus JAJXZP01. Next base: position 30,623 of record JAJXZP010000027.1, read on the forward strand.
TACCAGATGAGCCGCCTCCTCAAGAGCCGCCGGGAGATCCGCAAGATACCCATCATCATGCACACGAGCCTCTCCGAGGACCGCGACAAGTTCTGGGCCGACTCCTCGGGCGCGGAAGCCTTCATCACCAAGGACTTCGACAATCTCGAGGCCCTGGCCGCGCAGCTGAAAAGCTCGCTGGCGAAGGCCGTCCCCGTCGACCGCGACCTGATCGCGGAGGACGCCGCGGGCATGGGGGAGGCGGCGGCCCTCGAGATGCTGGGAAGCCTCTTCGACGGAGAGCTCTTCAAGTCGACGATCATGAACGAGCTCAACGAGGTCGAGCGCCACATCGGCTCCCTCTCGCTCTCCGCCGCGGAGGTCCTCAAGATCCTGAGGAAGGTCTGCCAGGTCCACATCGGCGTCTTGATCCTGCGCCAGGAGAACGACGCGCAGATGTACATCCTGCCCTCGACGGAGGTGGTCAAGGCCGATGTCGAGCGCTTCCAGGCCGTCTGTCTCCGCGAGTTCGAAGGCCTCGCGGGACCGATGACCGGGCAGCTGACGGCCAAGGTCCTCGGCGTCGAGGGGCGAGCCGACTACGAGAGGGGCCGCATCGACGGCCGCCGTCTCAGCTCCCTGCATTCGGCGGAGCTCAGGGGCAAGGGCGAGACGGTCATCGGGACCCTGCACGTCGGCAATCTCGCCAACAACTACTTCTCGGAGCTGATCGTCGGCAACATCCGCTCCTTCGCGGACGGGGCCGCTCCCGTCCTGGAGAACGCGGTGCTCTTCCGCGCCATCAACGAGATGCGGCGCAAGATCGACACCATGTTCTCCAAGTTCGTGCCGCAGGAAGTCATCCGGGAGCTCCTCTCCCGGCGCAGCGACACCGAGATGAAGATCGGCGAGAAGCGCAGCGTCGCCATCCTCTTCTCCGACATCCGCTCCTTCACGGTGATCTCCGAGAACAACTCCGCCGAGAAGATCGTGGACTTCCTGAACCGCTACTTCCAGCTCATGGTGCGGATCATCCGCGCCCAGGGCGGGATCATCGACAAATTCATAGGCGACGCCATCCTGGCGGTCTTCGGCGCCCCCGTGAGCTACGAGGACAACGCCGCCCGCGCGGTGCGCGCCGCGGTCGCCATGGCCGAGGCCCTGCGCGACTTCGACACCTCGGGCCTCGTGCTGCCCGAGGGCGGATTCCGCGCGGGCATCGGCATCCACGAGGGAGACGTGATCGTCGGCAATATCGGCAGCGAGGACAAGTTCGACTACACCGTCATCGGCGACAACGTCAACCTCGCCTCGCGCCTGGAGGGACTCACCAAGCACTACCGCGCGACGATCCTCGTCTCCGACGCGGTGCGCCGGGCCGTCGGCGAGGACCTGCGCGTCCGCGAGGTGGACACGGTGCGCGTCATGGGAAGGGAGCAGGCGACCACCCTGTATTCGATCGAGAGCGCCGACCAGGGCCTCGTCGACGAGGCCGCCTGCGAAGTCTACCGCAAGGCCCTGAGCATGTACAAAATGCGCAATTGGACGACCGCGATCGACTACTTCAGGCAGGTGCTCGCGAAGCGCTCCGACGACTACCTGAGCCTCATGTACATCGACCGCTGCGAGGAGTTCGCGAAAAATCCGCCGCCCGACGACTGGGAAGGCACCATCCGCCTCGACTTCAAGTAGCGGCCGGAGCTCCCCGGAAAGCGGCCGCGGCCGGCGGGCGCCCCCCGAGCCGGCGGCGCTAGCGCTTGTCCTCCACCCTGCCGTCGGTGAACGAGCCCATCTCGATCGCCAGGGCGGGCGTCAGCGGCTGGACCTCGTCGAGGTTCCCGAGGAGGCTCACCCCGACCATGATGCCGAACTCCCTGGCCAGGCGGGTGCCGGCTCCCAGGCTGAGGTCGTAGCGCAGCGGCGTCAGGCCGTAGGTGGAGGGATCCCCGGACTGGGCGACGCCGGCGGCGCTCGCGTTGCCGAAGAGATAGACCTCTCCGCCGACCAGCGAGCTGATCCGTCCTATGCGGTGCCGGTACTCCAGGCCGACCGCGGCCATGTCGTCCCCGACGCTCCGGCTCGAAGCGTAGCCGAGACCGTAGAACATGCCCGGATGGCGCAGGCTGGGATAGTAGGAGAGCTCGGCGGCCTGGGCCCCCGGCACGAGGCCCGCGAAGTCGGTCGCGCCGAAGGCGGCGAGGCCGATGGTGTCGGACTCGCCCGCGGGAATCGCGGCCATGGCGTCGAGCTCGGCCTGCGCGAAGGAAAGGGAGCCGCCGAAGGCCGGGCTGAACCACCTGCCGTAGGCCGAGAAGGCCGCGCCGCGATGGGCGAACACGGTGGTGTCGCGGTCGTCGTAGCGGAGCGAGGCGCGGAGGGCCGCGGCGGTCGCGGGAGCGAGATCGAGCCAGTTGTCGCCCGAGAGGACGTTCTCCAGGGAGTAGCCGACCATGAGGTCGGCGTCGCGCCCCAGCACCCCGCCCAGCCAGGCCCCGCCGCCCGCCGTCCGGAACTTGGAGACGAGGGCCACGGGCACGCTCTCGGAGGCGTAGGTATCGTATTCGAAGGCGTAGCGGCCCCAGGGCCGGAAGAAGAGGGGGCCGAGGGGCTGGAAGTACTCGAGGGTGGCCCGCACCTTGTTGACCAGGGAGTCGGAGAAAAGCAGGGCCGAGTTCTTGCCGGTGAAGCCGCGCATGAGCAGGGCCGTCGACAGGACGAGATCGCTCTCCATGTTGTTCGAGTACGCGCCGTGGTAGTCGAGTCCGGCGAAGAAGGCGTTCTCGGGCGTCCGGTCGGGGCTGAGCCGGACAATGCCGACGAGGGCGCCGGGGGCGGCGGCAGAAGCGGCACCGGCAGAGGGGGCGCCGGCGGACGGGGTGCCAGCGGCAGAGGGGGCGCCGGCGGGGGCGGACGGAGCGGCGCCGGCAGACGGGGCGGCGATGGCCGGGGAGCCGGCGGCACCCTCCGCCCCGGGCGAGGCCGGCCGCCCCAGGTCGAACTTCACGAGATCGAAGCGGCCCGTCTCGTAGACCCGAGCGATGGCCCGGCCGAGCTCGGCGCGCGAGTAGGCGCGGCCCTCCAGGGGCGAAAAGATCGTGCGCACCAGGACGGCGTCCGCGGGAGTGCCGCCCTCGACCCTGATCGAGTCGAACTCGGGCGGAGGGCCGTAGGCGGCGCGGTTGGGCTCGGTGTCGGGGGTGACCAGGGGCCGCGCCTTCGCGATCTCGGCCGCCAGAGCCTTGAGTTCGGGCATCGCGGCCTTGCCCGCCTCCTCGCCCCGCGCTATCAGCTCCTTGGCGCGCGAATAGCTCGCCGTGTTGAAGCCGCTTAAGTCGGGCACGATGAGGAGATCGGCCTTCTTCTCATTTGGATCCATGTTCTGCCGGATGAAGAGATTCGCCGTCTGCGCCGCTATCTCGGCCGAGGAATCGAGCTCGTCCCGGCTGGAGGGCGGCTTGGGCTTCGATTCCACGGCGATGATAATGTCGGCCCCGAGCCGCTTGGCGACGTCGACCGGCAGGTTGTCGACCACCCCGCCGTCGACGAGGAGGCGGCCCTGGTACTCGTAGGGCATGAAGACCACGGGTATGGACATCGAAGCGCGCATGGCCTCGGCGATCGAGCCGGAGCCGATGACGACTTCCTTCCCGGTGACGATGTCGGTCGCGACCGCGCGGTAGGGCACGGGGAGATGGTCGAAGTCCTTGTGGTCGAGCGACTGGGCGGTGAGGGTGGTAAAGAGCGTGAGGATGTTCTGCCCTTCGAGGAGGCCGGCGCCGATGTTGAGCCCCTTGGAGTCGAAGCCGATGCGCAGAGGATAGTGCTGCTCCACGAGCCGCTCGAAGCGGTCGCCGGGCGTGGCCCGCTTGTCCATGAAGACCGCGTTCCAGTCGATGGCGCCGATCACGCGGCCCATCTCGGAGGGAGAGTATCCCGCGGCGTAGAGGCCGCCCACGATGGAGCCCATGCTCGTCCCGACGACCATGTCGATGGGGATGCCCGCCGCCTCGATTTCCTTGAGGACGCCTATGTAGGTCAGGCCGAAGGCCGAGCCGCCCGAGAGCACGACGGCGACCCTGGGCCGTGGTGCGGCGGGGGCTAGCGAGGCCGACGACCCGGGTGCCGGCGTGGCCGA
>JAJXZP010000148.1 GCA_021779995.1 bacterium
AGGCAGGACGTCGCGCAGAATCAGGAACTCCAGGTCGACCTGAAGAGCGGCAAGGCCGTCCTCGTCTTCAGGCCCATCGTCCCCGTCTCGCCCGAGCCGGACGGCCGTCTTCTGTGCTTCGCGGGCGGGGGAGCTGGTCACGGCGGCACGGTCGGCGTCGACTTCGCCTGGCTATCCGAGAGCGGCCCGCCGGGCGGCGGCACGGCGGCCTCGGCAGCCTCGGCCGGCGCCCCGGCAGCCTCGGCCGGCGCCCCGGCAGAGGCCCTGAGCTCGGGGAAGGCCTCCTACAGCCTCGAGCTTTCGCAGTCCAAGGACTTCGCCTCGAGCGAGACCACTCGCGCGACGGGCCTCTCCGCCCGCGTCGAGCTCGCCCCGGGAACCTGGTACTGGCGGGTGCGTGATTCCTCGGGCGACCAATCCCCGGCGCGCAGCTTCCTCCTCGACCTCGCCGAGGCTCCGCATCCCGCCTATCCTCCCGATGGCCAGCGCTACTCGTACCGAAGGCTCAAGCCGGAAATCCGCTTCGCGTGGACCGGCATGGACGAGGCCTCGTCCTACCTTTTCGAACTCGCCGCGGAGCCGAGCTTCGCGAAGCCGGTTATCCGCTCGAGGACCACGACCACGAGCCTCGCCGTGGACAGCCTCGGCGAAGGCAGCTGGTACTGGCGCGTCACGCCCGTCCACGCCTTCACGGTCGTCGGCGACACCGGCTCTGGAACGCCGGCCGTGCGGAGCCTCGCCATAGCCAAGAGCCCGGCCATGGCCGCCCTCAGCCCCATAGCGCCGATGGACGCTTCCCTCTATCAGATTCAGGATGCGAGCGGCAGGGGCCTGGACTTCTCCTGGGTGCCCGAGGCCGAGGCGGCCTCCTACGAGCTCGTCGTATCGAAGGCCGGGGACCTTTCCTCGCCGATCGCCAAGTTCGACACGGCGCAGTCCTACCTCAGGCTCTCTGGCGGGCAGGCGGCGCCCCTCGCTCGGGCGGGCGCCTACTACTGGGGCGCGCGCTGGTTCGACAGGGAGGGAAACGCCTCCCCCTTGAGTGCGAGCCGCAGCCTCAGGGGAATCGACGGTTCCATCGCGGTGCGCCTTTCCTTCCCGCCCGAGGGCTACCGCATAGCCGACTCGCTGGTTTCGGATACGCGCTTCGCCTGGAAGTCGAACCTGCCAGCCCGCACGGTCTTCCAGCTCGCCCGCGATCCGGGCTTCAAGGATCTGGTGTATCAGGAAACGGTGAGCGCGGAGACCCTCATCGGCCATTCCTGGCCGAGCGGAGAGTACCGCTGGCGGCTCTGCGCCTACAACGCCGACGGCTCGATCTTCATGCAGTCCGAGCCGCGCAGCTTCACGGTCGTCGAGCCCTTCGCGAGTCCCGCCCTCCTCAGCCCGGCGCCGGACTCGATCTTCTACCTGCCCAAAGGCGCAACCGAGAGCTTCTCGTGGACGCCGATCGCCGGTGCCGACTACTACGACCTGATTCTCCGCTCGGCCGCCGATGCTTACTCGTCGACCGTCTTCGAAAAGGACTTCGTCGAGGGCGCGAGACTGAGCTACCGGCTCGGGGATTTGCCGAGCGGCGCCTACCGGCTCTCCATCCAGGCCTTCGCCTCCTCGGGGGAGACGACGACGAGGATCATCGGCTACATCGGCGACGCTCCCTTCAGCTACACGCGGCTCTCGCCCATCGCGCTCGCGAGTCCGGCCGATGGTGCGCACCTGCCCGGTCTCGACGCGCGCCGGGGCGGGGCTGTGTTCGTTTCCAAGGCCGAAGAGGAGCCCGACGCCGCCGAGCTCGTCGTGTCGACCGACCCCACGGGCTCGAAGGTGGTGGCTCGCGTCGCGGACCGCGCGGGCCGCGCGGGCGTCGGCCGCCTCGACCCGGGCGTCTATTACTGGACGGTCACCGGACGCCTCAAGGGCTTCGACATCTCGGCCAGGGAGCGCTTCCGCTTCGAGGTCGACCCGCCTCCGCCGCTGCCGCCGCCCGAGACCGTCCTGCCCGCCGCCGACGCGATCTTCGGCCCGCCCGAGCTGCGCAAGAAGCGGAGCATCACGCTGGCCTGGAAGCCGGTAGCGGGCGCGACGTACTATCGCCTCGCGGTATACCTCCCGGGAAAGCGGGGGCCCGCCCTCGTGAAGGACAAGCTGGTCTCCACCAGCTACGAGATCGACGACCTGTCGGTCCTGGATCGCGGACTGATCACCTGGAGCGTCGAGGCCCTCTCCTTTGACGCCGCGGGCGAGCTCGAGCAGGGCGGTGTCGAGGCGAAGTCCTCGTTCACCATCGACCTGCCCGCGCTGAAGCCGGCGAAGTCGGAGGGAAGCGACACGGCCTATGGACGCTAGACACCTCATCATCGCGGCCGCCGCGGCGCTCCTCGCCCTCGCGGCCCTGGGCGCGCAAACGCCTGCGGCGCCAAGGCTCGGAGCGCAGCCGCCCGGAGCGCAGCCGCCTGCAGCGGCAACACCCGGAGCGCAGCCGCCGACCGGGGCGGCGACCTATTACTTCACCCCGGGCGCCGACGGGCAGCCGGTGTTCACGCAGGTTCTGCGCTGGGCCGCGGATCAAAACGCCCTCAGGTACCAGGTCCTCGTGCGGGACTCGACCGGCGCCGAGATCCTGAACAGGCGCGGGACCGAGGCCGAGGAGAGGCTCCACCTCGCTCCCGGCTCGTACACGTACAAAATCGTCACCTATAATCTCCTCGGAAAGGCCGAGGCCGAGACAGGCTGGATCGGCTTCACCGTCATCAGGGCCGAGCAGCCGAAGCTCAGCGGGGTCAGCCCCTCCGCCATCTACATGGACAGCTCCGACGGCCGCGTCGTCTTGACCGGAGACAAGCTCCTTCCCGGCGGCGTCGTGTTCCTGGTCCCCCTGAACGGAAAGCCTCCCAGCGCGGGCAGGGTCGTCGAGCGGAAGGACGACAAGGAGATAGTCGTCCTCTTCCCGGACAAGGCCTACGAGCCGGGCGACTACTCCCTGTCGTTCGCGGATCCGGGAGGTCTTTCGGCCACCCTCGACCGGGCCCTCCGCATCCGCTTCCAGCGCCCCGTCGATCTTCTCGTCTCCCTCGGCTATGCGCCGTACATCTCGCTCGGCGACCCTTGGGCCGTCGGCGCCTGGCCCGGCGCCTTCAAGCCTCTCGGCTTCGAGGCGGGCATCGATCTCTACTTCGTCAAGCAGCGCTGGGGCTTCCTCGGCCTCGGGCTGGAAGCGCAATGGCGCAGGATGTACGGCGGCGCGAGCGGGGCCGCGCTCACGAGCGACTTCGCTCTCATGGGCATGGACTTCCTCTACAAGTACCGCTTCTCGCGGCAGCTCCACGGGATCGCGCGGCTCGGGGGCGGCCTCGCGTGGAGCCGCCACGGCTTCGACTACGAAGGCTCCGGGGGCCCGACCGCCTCCAGCTACGATCCCTTTGCGCAGGGCGGCCTCGCCTTCCAGGCCTTCTTGCCGTACAAGCTCTACGGAGAGATCGGAGTCGACTGCAGCTGCATATTTCTCATCGGAAACTACGCGCTCGGAATCACGCCCCGGCTCGGCCTCGGCTACCAGATTTACTGAATCGACTAACTCGGGGAACGGCGCTCGATTGGATCGGCGGCCGCAGGTGCGGAATAATGCGCGACCATTTTCACTTTGTGATCAGGCCGCGGGTCTCCGGTTGGCCGACGCTCGATGTGGGACAGCTCTCATTCCAGCGAGAACCATTCGATCCCACTCGTGTCCAGCCGGGGCCGTTTGGCGAATATTCCGGGCTCAGGCGATCGTTCGGAGAGCAGTGCGACGATGTGATCTGCGTCGGAGGCGGTAGGGCGCGAGGGACCATCCGTCGCGTTCCTCGTCCTGAGCGGTGCGATTTCGAAGTGTTTTCGCATTTTTCTCACTGCCCCCGGGGCGAGTGACATCCGGACAATGACGGTCGCAGTTGTATCGTCGCTCCCGAGGTCATCGAAGACTAAATTCCCGATGCTGTAACAGATGAGGGAACCCCGATACACTTCGACACCTTGGAGCACGTGGGGTCCCGTTCCGACCACGAGATCGGCTCCGGCCCGGACTAATTCTCTCGCGAGCTCCTGTTGATAGCCATTAAAGCGCCTGTCGTACTCGATGCCCCAATGAAGCATGACGACAATCGCCATCGATGGCGAAACGCTCGCCGCTATCATCCTCTTCATCACGATTGGCTCGAGCGGGGCTATGCATTCTCCCTGTCCCTCGTTGTACGACGAGCGATCCTCGTCGAAGCCGAACGAGAAGACGGATATCGTCTCGCCTCGCAGCGCCAGTTTCGTGGCCGCCGCCGCCTCGACGGCCGTCCTGCCGGCTCCGGCGTGCGCGATGCCCAAACCGTCCAGAGCCCCGATCGTGGCTGAGAGCCCCCGGGGGCCGTAGTCCATCGCATGATTGTTGGCGAGGGCGGCGACCGGACAAGCGAAGCCGGAGAGCGGGAAAAGTGCCTCGGCCGGGGCCCTGAACACGAAGCGCTTCTTCTTTGCGGCCCCTCCGCTGCCCACCGTTGTCTCGAGGTTGAAGAGAAAGGCGGAACTTGCGTTTGCGGCCTCGATGAGCGTCGACCAGCGCCGAGCGGCCTCTACGCCCGATGCAGGACTCACATCGTAGCGGTCGAGTAGGCAGTCGCCGCCGGCAATGATCGAGACGGCGTCGCCGGGATGGGCCGTGCAACCTTCGAGGCCGAGGGCGAGAATGAGGGTCCCGGCGGCGAATGGCAGAGCGAGACTTTCCCAAATCACCCGGCGGATGTTAGGCTTGCGCATGCATTTGCCGCGCAAGGCGCTCATTGTTCTCATGGCCTGTTCTCTCTTCTTCTCCTGCTCGCGACGGGAAGTGCATGTCCACGACCGGCACGGCCTATCCTTCCCGCTTGTCGAATCCTACGCCAAGAACCATCGGGGGACAACACTCGTTCTTCTCGACTATCACCACGACGTGGGTCCGCTGGGCGGCAGAGCTCTGGGCTCGAACTGGGTCGGCGCGCTGATCGCCGAGGGGGCGGTCGACCGAGTGCTCTGGGTATCGGGGCGGAACCTGCTTCTGCCGAACAAGAACGCGCGAATTGCCTGGCTTAGGCGAAAGCTCTCGTCTTTCCCTCCTGACGAGGCTACACGGATCGAGAGCCGCATCTCCCTCATCGATTGGCAGGAGCTGGAGAGCCGGCGCTTGAATGGCCCCGTGGTCGTGAGCCTAGACTTCGACCTCTTCTGCCACGACCCCGGGAATCCCCCCGGGCGCTTCGTCGACAAGATCGCCGCGTGGGCCGCAGGCCAGCGCCCGGGGCTCCTGACCCTCGCGCTGTCCGCCGCATACGAAACGGATGCAGACTCGGCCTGGCGGCGCCTCGGGCGCTTCATCGACGACTACGGCAAGGCAGGAGGCGCTAAAGCCGCATGGTTCCTCGAGGCTGGCGTCCGGAAGACATCGGCGGAGGGAGAGGAGGAGCAGAGGGCCTGGCGGCGCTGGGATGCGTATCGAGATTCCTTCGGACGTCGCGACGAGTCCTTTTTCCCCGGAGCCGCCATCTGGATCGCTCCCCCCATGGAGATCAGGAAGAGGCTTCTCGCGCTCTCCGCGCGGCCTGGCGACGCCGCGGCGGCTGATATCTTGTCGGGTTGGAGGGATGCCGATCTCGCCGAGCTCGAGGGGAGCTTTCCCCAAGCGCGTACCGACGCCATCCTGGCTTCGGCGGCGGCTTCCCTCGAAGGCTATTGGCGCGGCGACCCGATGCCGCCGCCCGCGACAGGACACGAGGATGCTGGCCTCGCCCTCCGCATCCAGAACGACGGCGGCGACCGGGGCTGCCTCGCTATTTGCCGAGGTGTCTCCGATCCCGACTCGGCCGCCGTGTATTGCGCGCGCGGCGCGGCCCGCGACCCGCGCTATCCTCCGGTCCTCGCGGCGGAGCGGAACTCGCTCGATCTTGAACTTTCCGTCTTCGGGCCCTGGCGCGCGATGAAGGGACCGTACGATTTCCGTCCGGGGCTGGACAGCCTTCTTCTCCTTCGCGGAAGCGAGATCACGCTGCTCCAGGCCTCGGTCGCCGCGGAGCGAGGCTATGGAAGGCGGGACTTCTTGGCTCGGCTAGCCAGCAAGGCGAGGCTGGGGACGGAGGGGTGGAAGACCCCGGGGCTGCGCTTTCTGCGCTCGGCGACGCTCTGGTCGAGGAGGCCCCTGGCGTCGATCGAGGCCTCGCCCGGTTACCAGAAGTACGAAAAGAAATAGCTCGTGATGTTATCCTCATCCTGATCGGACAGATCCCAGGAATTACAGTGATAGAGAACGGTCGACCGCGTCGTCGGCTCGAGAAGCATCGCGAGGACGTATATGCCCGGTCGATTGTCGCAGCCGACGAGTATCCAGGTCGAGGGGGAGGGCGCGACGAAGAAGGCATTCGATCGCTCATCGCGCGCTTGGGTAGAGACTCGATCGCCGTGATGGGAGAAGTCGGTGGATACGAGAAGGAAGTTCCCATCTCTTCCCTCTCGGGTGAAGGCGGGAGCCAGCGCCTCGCAAAGGCGCATCGCCATCGGTTGGTTGAGCGGCGGCTCCCCCCGATAGGCGACGGCCACTATCCTGGCGCCGGGGAAGTACTTCGAGACATAAGGCATCAAGGTCGCGACACCATGCTCGGGATCGAAGACGCTAGGCTCAAGCTTGACGCCGAGCGTCCTGGCGAGCTCTCGCGCCGCTGCCCTGTCCGACTGGACGATTCCTCCCTTGACTCGCCAGCTTCCGTCGGTGATGGAGTATTCCTGCGTCGAAAGTCCCCAATGCGATGGGCTGAGTATGTAGAATCGCTTAACCCCGCGGCGGGCGGCGAGTTCGGCGAACCAGCGGTCGATCTGCGCGGCGGCGAGGAGGTGGTGGCTGACCGTGCCGGCCCAGGGCCGGGCGTCGAGAGGCGGTGGCGCGCCGACGGCGACCGGCCTCGTCCTGCCGGGCTCCTCGCCGAGCGAGGACCAGGTCGAATACAGACGGACCCTGCCCGAGCAGCCGACGAGGAGCGGCAGAGTGAAGCTCAGGACCGCGATGCCGGTCCTCAGCCTCACCGCTTGGTCTTCACCGGCTCGGGCGGCAGGGCGATGCCTTGCGACCAGAAGGGCTCATACTTCTTGAGGTCTGCGCCGGGCTTGTAGACGATTCCCTTCCACGCCTCGTCCGTCATGCGCTCGCTCAAGCCATTCTGGAATTCATAGTAACTGAAGATGTAGCCGACGGCGATCCGCTTTCCGCCCTGTCCGTCGTCGAGCGGCACGTATATTCGGTACGGAATGCCGACGCCCGTCTCCAGTACGCGGCCCAACTCGAAGTTGCTGAAGACGTCGGCGACGATCGCCATTCTGAGCTGGTTCTCGTCGAGTATGTCGCCTCCCTCCACGTGGAGGAGCACGAGATAAACCAGCTCGTCGGGTATCGTCGCTATCCATTTGACATCGTCGTCCGTGACCTGCTTGTCCGCGGCCTCGAGCTCGACAATCTGAGCCGCCTTGGCGTATATCTCCTGAAGCCGCCCGAAGGCCTTCGCGGTCTCCTCGTCGAGGAGGCCGTAGGCATCGAGCGTCTTCAGTAGAAGCTGAACGACGAGCGTGGAGCCCTGCCAGAAGGGGAGGTTCGGTTCGATGTAGTGCACCGGTTCGGGGACGGGCTTCGTCCTGAACGTCGGCTCGAAGTCCCCGTCGCCGGCTCGCTCCGCGGCCGACTGCTTGGCGTACAGGAGCGTGTCGTGCCGCAGCTCCGACCAAGTCCCGTGGGAAGATAACATGGCCTTCGTACCCCAACCCGTCCCTTCCGTGAAGTAGAAGCCGGCCCCGGGCTCGAATTGCGCCTGCGCCTTCACCTGGAAGAGCACGCCATTGTAATAGGTCTTTTCCCAGAAATCCGCGTCGTAGGAGGAGAACTCGGCTTCGAGCGAATCGAGTCTGTGCTTGAGCCCGGCCATTTTTGGATAGTCTGAGGCCTGGAGCAGCGAGTCGGCGGTTTTCGAGCCGAATGCCTTCATGATGTCGAGTCCGCGGACCATGTTCCTGCTCATGAGCCTCGGAGGCGATACCAGATTGTGGATCGCCGAGTCGTAGGTGAACCTCTGGCCGAAGAGCCTCCAGCCCATCGGCGGCGTACGGTCAATGCTGGTGGCGCTTCCATCTTGGGTGATGGAGCCGGTCCCCTCGCTCGGGCCCCACCAGACCGAGCTCCCGGAGATCGCCGGCGGGCGGAGCTTGTCGTGGGCTTTGCGCATGAAGGCGAGGAGCCTGTCCTTGTCGCTGGCCCATGCACCGAAATCCTTCTCGCTCACGCGCTCATCTTTCCACAGCGGCATGATGTCTTTGAAGCTCAGGTCGTCGGAGATGCCGATAAGCGCCGTGATCGGGTCGAAGAGATCGCTCCAGGCCTTGTAGAGCTTGCTGTCGTCCTTAGCTAGGTCCGTGATGAGGAGCGCGATGGGTTCCATCGCGAGCGT
>JAJXZP010000098.1 GCA_021779995.1 bacterium
CAGGCCGCGGCGCGGCCGGCGGGAGGTCCTGGGCCGAGGCCGGGACCGCCCAGGGCGCGAAGCCCGCCGGGCCGAGGGAGAATAAGGCCGTGAGGGCAAGGCTGCGTAGTGTCATCGGTAGCGAGTCCTCCTCTGGATTTCCCGCTCGAGGGCGTCGAGCGAGCCGCCCGCGTCGAGGACGCGGATCACACTGTCGGCCGCCGCGTCGGCGGAGAGTCCCGAGGCCGCGGCCCTCGCGAAGACGGAGACGAGCGAGGCGAAGATGCCGCGCTCGAGCCGGCTGCGGGCGATCGCGGCCGCGAGCCGGCCGACGGAACTCGAGGCGAAATGGAAGCGCGCCTCGAGGGCGATCGCGGCGGCCAGGGAGTCCTCGGCCCGCTGGGCCTGCGCGAAGGCGCCGCCCGCGCCCGCCTTCGCGGCCCCGGATGCGACCGCGTCCAGGGCCGCGGCGAGGTCGGCGCTCCTCGATCCCGCCCTCAAGAGGAGACTCCCCTGCCAGATGAGCTCGCCTGCCCGCTCGGACTCGGGCGGCAGGAGGCTCCGCTCGCCCAGCATGAGCGCGACCTCGGCGAAGCGTCGGGCGTCTTCGCGCAGGGCCGCGACGAGCCGCTCCGGCGGTATGCGCTTTTCGGCGCCCTCGGCGAGCCGCCGGACGAAGAGGCGCTCCGGTACGCCCTGAGCCGAGGCCGAGGCGGCGAGCGACTCCACCTCGGCGCGGATGCCGGAGTAGGTCGACGCCGACGGGCGGCCGAACCAGGCGCCGACCTCCTGGGCCCGCGCCTGGACGACCGAGAAGGCCAGGAGGGCCGCCAGAAGGGCCGCGGCGCGCCCGGGCCGACCCCCTCCCCCCGTCGAGAATCTCACCGTCGACCTCTCCCCGAAAGACTCATTCCTCGCTCCTGCCACGGCCCCCGCCGCCCATCGCCGGCCCCATGCCGGTCTCGGGCCCCATCCCGGCGCCCGGGCGCCGGAGCTGTTCGAAGGCGCCGCTCCCGCGGGCGAAGCCGCGGCCGTAGGCTTCCGCGAAGCTCCGGTCCGCGGCCGAAGCGGTCGACCTGAGATACAGGCGGATGAACGCCCTCGCCTCCTGGGGACTCGCGCCGAAGCGCAGATCGCGCTCGACCTCGAGAGCGCAGGAAAGAGCCAGGGCGGCGGCCCCCTCCGGAGGCAGATGGCCGAGACGCCGTCCCCCCTCGGCCACGGCTACGCGCAGGGCGAGCCCCGAAGGCCGGTACGGCGCAAGGGCCAGGAGCCGCCCGTAGGCGCCGCCGAAGGCGACGTTCCATTTCTCGCCCGCGCCGTCGACCGACGGGATCGCCTCCCGCGTCGAGGGGGAGGCTTCGGGCCCCGTCTGGACCGGCTGAAGCCCGGGGAGGGTTTGCGCGGCCGCCGCGCCGGCAAAAACCGCGGCCGCCGCGAGCGAGACGAGGCAGACGAGCCGCGGCAGCACGGCTCGCATCGCCCTCACGGGGCCTCCTCGACGGAGCCTCGGGAATCGGAGCCGCGGCCGATTCGCGCGAGCCGCGATCCGCGGAACGCCGGCGACGCGGGCAGGCTCGCGCTCACAGCCTAAGGAGGCTGCTCGAACCTCCGAAGCCGTCGTCGACGCGCTCGGGCACCGAGGGATCGGGTATCCAGCGTTGGCCGTCCACGATAAAATTGTAGGCATACAGACCCCCTTTGCGGAGCTTCAGGGTGATTCCCCAGGTACCGTCCGAGCCGACCCGACGCAGCTCCAGGCCGCGGCCCTTCCAGCCGGTGAAGTCGCCGGCGAGGGCGACGGAGCGCGCTCCCGGATCGGCGAGCACGAAATGGACCGTGACCGTGTCCGGATCGCGCAGGCCGAAGTAGCTGCCCAGACCGAGGCCGAGGGCCAGGAGAGCGGCGACGGCTACGGCTACGACCGAGCCGCGCCGGCTTTGACGGCCCGCGCGCGCGGCGGAAGGCGGAAGAGCCGGCACGCGGCGCGGGGAAGGACGGCGCGGGGTAGAATGGCGCGGGGAAGGACGGCGCGGCGCGGCCGCCCCGGAGCCTATGGCCGCCATGACCGAATCGGCCAGGCCTCGAGCCGCCGCGCTCGGCGCGATCTCGGCGGGGAGGCGGCGCGCCGCGCACAGATCCCGCTCGAGCAGCGGCAGCAGGGGAGCGCGGTCCTCCCCGCAGCGGGGGCATTCGCCGATATGGGCCACGAGGAGCCCGAGCGCGTCCGGCCCGAGCTCGGCGCCGTCCTCCCAGGAGTCGAGGAGAGCGCCGCAGTCTCCGCATTCCATCATCACCGTGTACCCTCCGAGGGCGGTTCCCGTTGCGCCCGATCGAGAACTCCGCGCAGGCGCCGGCGCGCCCGGAAGAGCCGCGACTTGATCGCCTCTTCGCCCAGGCCCAGAGCGCGGGCGCAGTCGGCGACGGGCAGCTCCGCGAAATAGTACATCTCGACCGTCCGGCGCAGATCCTCGGGCAACGCGGCGACCTGAAGCCGCAGCTCCTCGGCTTGGAGACTGCGCACGACGAGACTCGCCGGATCGGGCGCCCTGGCGGCCGTCTCGCCGGCGACCGCGGCTTCGTCCGCGGCGGCCTCGTTCGCGGCCCGCTCCTCGCGGAGGCGCTCGGTTTCCAGCCGCGAGCGGCGCGTCCGGACGCGATTGGCCGCTATCGCGAACAGCCAGGCGGCGAAACTCTCGCCCAGCCTGAATCGCGGCAGCGAGCGAAAGGCGCGGAGAAAGACCTCCTGAGCCGCGTCGGCCGCATCCTCGTCGGACCAGAGCCTGGCGCGGCAGAAGCGGAGCACCCGGTCGCCGTAGCGCTCGACGATCGCCCGGAAAGCCGCCTCGTCGCCCGCCAGCACCCGATGAACGAGAGTCACGTCGTCGGGGCCACGGTTTTCTTCCACAGGGAAGGAATATAGCGCGAGACCGCCCGATGCGGCGATTCGGCCGGGGCGGTCGTCGCGGCGACGCCCGATGCGGCGACGCGCCTGCATGGCGCACATGGCGACTCGGCCGTTCGGCTACCATCGGCAGCGGCAAGGGATTCGAAAGCCGCGACAAGCTTGACTACGAGTCGGAGAGTGGTAGAATCGGATCAGGAGTGCGCAGCATGGCCGTAATCACCATCGTGCGCGATCTCGGCTCGCTCGGCGAGGAGATCGCGAAGGAACTCGGCAGGATCACCGGCTACCGGATCCTGGACAAGGGATATATCGAGCCTCTGCTCGCCGGCTACGGGTTCAAGCCCGAGCTGCAGGAAAAGCTCGACGAGAAGCGGCCGGGTTTCTGGGCCTCGCTTTCCGAGGACCGCTCCGACTACATCCATTATGTCAAGACAGCCCTCTTCGAGGAGGCGGTCAAAGGCGACTGCATCGTGGTGGGCCGCGGCGGGACTGCCGTCTTCAAAAACGTCCCCAGCCGCCTGGCGGTTCGTATCACCGCCCCGCTCGAGCTTCGCCTGAGGCGGGCGGTGGACCTTTGCCTCTGCGACGAAAAGCACGCCCGCCTCGTGGTCGAGCAGAGCGACCACGACCGCGGCGGCTTCAATAAGATCTTTTTCGGCCTGGACTGGAACGACCTCTGCGCCTTCGATCTCGCGATCAGCACCGCCCGGATGGACGCGGTCCAGGCGGCCGAGACCATCGACCGCCTCAGGCGACTCGTCGTCGACGAAGAGCGCGAGGCCGCGGGCCGCACGAAGCTGGCCGACATGGCGCTGGGGCAGCGGGTGGTCACGAGCATCGTCTACCAGAGCAAGGTGCGTCTGCAGTCCCTGGAGGCGGCCGCCGACGGCGGGAGCGTGACACTCTACGGGCTGGCGAACACGCAGCATGCCCTGGATCGCGCCGCGGCCGCCGCCGCGGCCGTGCCCGGCGTCTCCGAAGTGAAGAACGAGATCCAGCTCGCGCAGGAATTCTCGATATATCCTTAGCCGACTCCTGAAATGCCTCGGACATCCCGATTCCCGGCGAGGGGTTCGACCCCGTCATGAGCCTTCCCCCGACGCCGCCTCAGGCGGGCGGCAGGCGCGCCCCGCACGGGGACAGCTACAAGTGGCTCGCCCTGTCGGCGACGAGCCTGGGCGCCCTCATGTCGGTCATGTCCGGAAGCATGCTGCTCATAGCCTTGCCGAGCATCGTCAGGGATCTGGACACCTCCATGGAGCTGGTGGTCTGGGTGATCATGAGCTACATGCTCGCGATCACCGTGCTCGTGCCCGCCATCGGGCGGGTGGCCGACATGATCGGGCGCAAGCGGCTCTATATCGGCGGCTTCGCCCTGTTCACGGTGATGTCGCTCATCGCGGCCATGGCCAAGACGGGAGCGGAGCTTCTCGTGGCGCGCATCGTGCAGGCCGTGGGCGGCTCGCTCATCATGGCCAACAGCACGGCCATCGTCGCCGACGCCTTCCCGAAGGAAGAGCTGGGCCGGGCGCTCGGGATCAACACCATGGTGATCGCGGTGGGTTCCGCGATCGGGCCGGTGATCGGCGGGTTCGTCACCGAGCGCTTCGGCTGGCGCGGCACTTTCTTCCTCAGCGTGCCGGTGGGTCTCGTCGGCACGGTCTGGGCATGGCTCCAGATCCGCGAAACCGCGGTCCTGCCCGAGGGCCAGAGCTTCGACACTCGCGGCGCGCTCCTCGTCGTCTCGGGACTGTTCCTCCTTTTCATGTCGCTGTCGTTCGGCGGCTTCTACGGCTGGTCCTCGCCGCTCGTGCTCGGAGGCTTCGTCGGAGCGGCGATCCTGCTCGCGCTCTTCGTCCGGGTCGAGACCGGGGCGGCCGAGCCGCTCTTCGACCTGCGGCTCTTCAAGACGCGCGTGCTCGCCTTCGCCTATGCCTCCAATCTCCTGAACGGCATCGCGCGCGGGGCCCTCACCTTCCTCCTCATCTTCTACCTGCAAGGGCTGCGCGCCATGGATCCGCTTACCGCGGGCATCTTCCTCACGCCCTTCGCGCTCGCGATGATGCTGAGCGCCCCGGTGAGCGGCCTTCTGTCCGACCGGCACGGCTCCCGCGTCCTGAGCACCGTGGGCCTCGGGCTTTCGGCGGTCGGGCTCCTCGGTTTCACCTGGATCAAGGCGGACACCTCCCTCGCCGAGATCGTCCTGTGGCAGGTGCTCATGGGCCTCGGCTCGGGTATTTTCAACTCGCCCAACACCAACACCATCATGGGTTCGGTGCCCGTCGAGCGCCGGGGCATCGCCGCCGGAACCCGCACCATGATGAACAACACGGGCTCGGTGATCAGCATCGCGATGACCTTCGGCGTCCTGTCCTCGGGCATGACCCCGAAGGCGATGGCCGCCCTGTTCGCCGGCACGCAGATCGGCTCCGAAGGAATTTTCCTCAACGTCTTCCTGCGCGACCTGCACGTCGCCTTTGTGACCTGCTTCGTCATAAGCGTCGCGGCGGCGGTCATCGCCTACATGCGGGGGCCGACGCCGGCGTGGAGCAAGGGGTCGGCGCCGGGCCGGTAGCGGGCCCTCCGATGCGGAAGCGACATCGCCATCTCTTGGTACCGAAAGAAAATAACTCTTTATCAGGTAATAGGATAGCTTTGCACATGGTCACTGTCGCCTTGATCTTGGAATGACTTAGGCCTCCTGTCGATTAGATCTCCAATATCAATAGCGACTGATGACGTTCGTGCGCAGGATTGCGGTGCCCGCGAGAGCACCGGATTGCTAGTCGTTCAGCTTCTTCCAAACCTCAATGAGTTTGAGGCACTCGCGATGAGGAAGGCGTCGATTGATACCCATGAGCCGCTCGAGCTTTTCAATTGCCACCCCAGGCGTCAGTGAGCTTCCGGTCACCATGAGGTTGAGCAACCATGGCGTGCTATGCACTTCAAGACGTTGTCGCTCGGCTTCCTTTCGGAGTTGCCCATCGCCAGATAGGACAATCCCCTCCCTCGTCTGGGCATGCAAGATTACCGAGCAATCGGCGAGTGTAAGCTGCGGGCATGTTCTCTGCATCTCGCCAATCTTGGACATCTGCTCGATCGAGGACGAGAGGACGGCAAGGAGCCCTCTTTCTATACAACGAGAGAGGGCCTGCTCCTGTTGGGGATCGACGATCTCACGCTGCACGAGATCGGTAGTTTCCATGACGCATGGAGTGGCCATGGCCTCGTCAAGTAGGCTTATGGCGAGGAGGTCGATCAGGACGTTCGCATCATGAATGAGTAGCAGCATCTTGCAGGAGCCTCTCCTGCCTGAGCTCATCGATAGACTTGTTGGCTAAGTAAGCTCCTTTGGACATGGATATGAGCTCTTCCGAAACCGCCCGATGGAGCAACTGGTCGAAGCGCTGCGGTATCTCCTTGATTGGGTATTCCCCAGGTTCCTTCTTCCTCCAGCCCCTTGCGCTGATGGTCTTGCTGAAGGCCTCATGGGCATATTCACTCACGATGCCATGCTGCTTCGCGCGATACATGATCGCCTGCATCGAAATGCCAAACTGGACCTTAAGGTTCCTGAGTTCCACAAGCGAGATATCTGAGCGCTTGGTCCCAAGCTCCTTGATAAGAACCTCTTGGGGGAAGAGGAATGAGCCGCCGAATGAATGGCAGAGTTTCTCAATCTCAGCCTCAGTGAGGGAAGGCTTAAAGGAAAGGCAGAGGTGGGCGAACTCGTGAAGGGCGGTGAGCCGCTTCCTGTCGGATGGCGCATCCATATTTAGGACGATGAAGGGGTCGCCCTGTGCCCTCCCGGACAGGCCATCGAAGCCCTCCGGCGCTTCAAGATCGAGGACCTTGATTCCATGCTGCTCGAGCAGATCGACAACATAGGCGATCGGCCCTTCTCGTCCGATATGCCAGAGATCCCTGAGCTTTAACGCCGCTGCTTCAAGGTCATCGAGACTCCCTATGGGCTGGACGGAAAGTTGCGGCGGCTTGGGCACCTCATCGGGCAGAAAGGACTCGAGCTCGAAGTAGCGTTCAAGCCGATCCTTGACTCGAGCCTTGAGCGACTCTATCTCCTTCTTGCCGAGCGCTGCTTTCTTCCTGAAGTCTACCGCCTCCAGCGATAGGTCGATCTGGGAGAAGAAAAAGTCGGGCTTAACCGAGAGGGCATCCGCTAGCCCCAGCACCACCTTGCTGTCGGGGGACATGAGGCCGTTTTCATATTTACTGATGGCCTGTTTAGAGATTGAGTTCCCCATCTTGGCCACCAAAGCGTCCATCGACAAACCGGCCATCAGCCGAGCTGCCTTGAGCCGCTGTCCAAATGATGATGCCATATCCTATCTCCTGTAGACAAACATAACGCATACACCTTGATTTGTCTACCTAAAAGAAGTACAACACGAAAAGCTCGTTGGAAGGGCTCCGACCAATCACGGCGTGTATCTCGACGATCGCCTTCATGTCGTCACCTGAGTCCTCGATGCGCGAAGACCAGCCGTCAAGCTTGCCCGTCCGATCTGCCCTCTTCAAATAGGTCTCGTAGCCCACGATGATCGAGACGCGTCGGGATACCCCCTCACCGTAGACGGCGATGTGTGCTTCTCGCTTGAACGGGTTCAGGCCGAAGGCCTGGCAGACGGAGACGAATTGGAGCGTCTCAGCTTGGGTGAGCTCCGAGGTGAGACCGATTGCGGCAAGGTAGTCGAGGATTGTCTGCTTGGGGATGTCCGGAATGGTCGGGGGAACGGGTGGTTGCTCCCGTGTAGGGGATGGGAAGGAAGAGACATTCTGCATTTGAGACCTCCTTATTGGATGTTGCTCAGATATCAGTAGTTCCTAGACTGGCGCGAACGTAGGCCAAACGTACCTGATTCGTGGGGGGGGGGGAGGCGTTGCCGCCGGCCAAAATATCGGATATCCTAAAAACCATGGAAACCGATGCCGAGAGGATGCCCCCTGATCTGCTCCGCGTTCTAGAGGGGAAGAAACGAGAACTTGATCGGCATAGGCCCTTCCCCCCTGAGATAGTCAGAAATCTCGAGGAACAGTTCCGCCTAGAGTGGACCTACAACTCAAACGCTATCGAGGGGAACACCCTCAACCTCCGCGAGACTGAGCTTGTTCTAAACCGTGGGCTCACCATCGGCAAGAAAAGCCTAAGGGAGCACTTCGAGGTGCTAAACCACGGTGAGGCTATTACCCTCCTGGAGAATGTTCTGGGAAAGAAGAAAGATCTCTCCGAAGAGCTGGTACTGTCCCTACACACTCTCATACTCAAGAATATCGACGATGCCGAGGCAGGTCGCTATCGGCGCTCGAATGTGATGATCGTTGGGGCTGCTCATATCCCACCACAGGCTGTGAAGGTCCCGAAGCTCATGGAGGAGTTCTTCGGATGGTACAGAGAGCAGGCACATAGACTCTCGCCACCAGAACTTGCGGCATGGGTCCACTACAAGTTCGTTCATATCCATCCATTCACGGATGGGAACGGAAGGACCGCGCGCCTCTTAATGAATCTTGTCCTGATGAGAAACGGTTATCCACC
>JAJXZP010000024.1 GCA_021779995.1 bacterium
CTCAATGGCCATGAGCACGGCGCGGTGCGCCGAATTGACGGGCGTTATCACGCGGCTTTCGCGCGCCGAGAGGGAGAGGGACCCGCCCGGACAGGCTCGGACGCAGACGCCGCAGCCCAGGCAGATCGAGGGGTCGAGCCTGGCCTTCTTGCGCCGGGGATTCCGCGGGTCGCCCGCCGAGACGAGAGCCATCGCCTCCACGGGGCAGGCTTCGACGCATTTGCCGCAGCCTGTGCAGGTTTCGGCGGCCACGGCGGGCAGGAAGTTGGTCGTCGCTATGGGATTGAGGACGGCGAAGCGCTTCGCGGCCAGGAGGGCTTCGCAGCAGCAGCCGCAGCAATTGCAGATGAAGGCGGGCTCCTCGCGGATATTCTCGCCGAACTGCACGAGTCCATGGCCCAGGGCGACGTCGAGAAGGTCCAGACACTCGGCCTCGTCGACCTCTCTCGCTATGCCGTGCCTGATCAGGGAATCGGCGGTGCCGCCGACGGTCATGCAGATATTCATGGGCGCGTCGCAGGCTTTATCGAGGTGGCTCATCTTGTGCCTGCAGTAGCAGTCGCCGATGCCGCGATGGGCCGTCGACGTGATGACCTCGCTGGCGCGCTCGTAGTCGAGCACCCGCAGGGTCCGGTCGCCGGGCCCGAGCGCCTTCTCGTTCACGAAGACGCGGCCGAGCTGGGTCTCTCCCCCGACGAAGAGGTTCCTGATGAAGTCCTCTTCGACGTTGAGGTACTGGTAATAGAGTTCCGCCAGGAGCTTCTGGTCGTAATTGCGCCCGATGCGCATCATCGAAAACTCGAAGAAACCGGCCATGGGCGGGGGCATGACGAAAAAGCGGCCCTCTTCCGACACGATGTCGAGGAGCATGCCTCGGGAGGCCAGGGCGTCGAGAATGCCGACGGTTTCGGCCTCGCCCTTCTTCCAGACCCGCGCCGCGGCGCCGACGGTGAAGGGCTTTATGGGGAGGAGGGCCGCCAGCCCCGCCTCCTTCTCCGAGAAGAGCACCTTGAGGATGTCGAAGAGGAGCTTGCCGGGCGGAGCGCCCTGCGGGAACAGATTGATGCGATCGGCCAGGCTGCTGTAGGCATTCTTGATCGTGGCGTGGGCCATGGCATTCCCTCTCACGTGATAGTATCATGAGTCTCGGACTGTCGCCTATATCGGCCCTGCCCGGCCGGGAGGAGGGCTCGCTCTTGAATCTCTCTTGCGCCTGCATTAGGATTGGCTAATACTTACGTGGTGGAAATACCAGTGGAGACAGGCACGAACGTGGAAGACCTGCTGCGATCGATGAGCTCCGCGCAAGGTTTGGATGAAAGTGTCGTCGAGGATTCCCTCGAGAGCGCCGCGGGTGAGCCGCCCGTCCAGACTCCTCCTGAGTCTCCCTCGAGCGCGGATTCGATCTTCTCCCAGGTCATCGGCCAGATCGTCCAAGGCCACCGCATCAATCTCGGCGACGGCAGCGACGGGGCCCTCAGTCTCGAGATCCTTCTGGAGAACTGCAAGGATGCGGTCCTCCTGCTCGAAGCCGAGGGACTGATCACCGAGGCGAATCCCGTGTTTTGCTCGACCTACGGCTATCCGCGAGCGGAGCTGGTGGGATCCTCGATCCTTTCGCTGGTGCACGAGAGCGAGCGCGACCTGCTCCTCGGCAAACTTCGCCAATTCGCCTCGCACGAGGCCGACGATCGTCCCGCGAGGGCCGACGACGTCATCGTGTTCCACGGCCTCACCAAGAGCAGATCCATCTTCACGAAGAATTGCCTCGTCTCGCCCTTGTACGCGGGCAAAAAGCGCCGCATCATGGCGATCTTCCGCGACCGCTTCCTCGACGAGGAGCGCTTCGAGGAACTCAAGCTGAAAGAAGAGCACTATCTCGCCCTCGCCGAGACCATCAACGAGGCGATTTTCCGCCTGGACGAGAAGTTCATGATCCTCTTCGCCAACGCGGGCGTCAAGAACGTGTTCGGCTTCGACAAGGAGGAGCTGGTCGGCCAGCCCCTGACGCGGCTTTTCCCCGAGGAAGTCTTCCGCCATCACGAGCCGGAGTTCCGGAAATATTTCCACATCGACGACGAGGACCGATCCAGTCTCGGCCTCAGGCGGACCGTCGAGCTCCTCGGCGTCACGAAGAACCGCGGCGTCGCCCCCGTGGAGATGTCCTTCGGCAATTCGAAGGAGCTGCGGGGGAGGACTCTCACCTGCATCATCAGGGACATCTCGCAGCGGAAGACCCTCGAGCGCAAGCTGCACCACCTCGCCTTCCACGACAAGCTCACCGGCCTCGGCAACCGCGATCTTTTGACCGAGGACCTCCGCGAACTGCTCCAGCCCGAGGCCGTCGAGCGCGGCGAACTCGCCGCCCTGGTCCTCCTCGACGTCAGCGACTTCAAGCACATCAACGACACGCTCGGCCATACGATCGGCGACGAGATACTCGTCGAGCTGGCGCGGCGGACTCGCTTCAGCCTGCGCGAGAAGGACACGGCCTACCGCTACTCGGGCGACAAATTCGTCGCGCTCCTGCGCTCGGTCAAGCACCAGCAGGACCCGGCCCTCATAGCCAGTCGGCTCCTGGACTCCATACGGATGCCCATCGAGCTCCGCATCAATACGGGGGCGAGGCGGCGCATCGAGCTGGGCGCCAATATCGGCATAGCCGTCCTGCCCGAGCACGGCCTGACGGTCGAGGCCGTGGTGAAGAACGCCGAGATCGCCATGTACTTCGCCAAGGAATCGGGAAAGAACCGATTCATCATCTACAACGAATCGCTCAAGCCCAAGTCGACCGAACGCTGGCTCCTGGAGCAGGAAATGCGGGACGCGGTCGTCAGGGGCGAGTTCGTGCTTCATTATCAGCCCATCGTGGACCCCGAGGGGAAGATACTCGGCTGCGAGGCTCTCGTCCGATGGATGCGCGACGGCGCCATCGTCATGCCTTCGAGCATTTTCATCCCCGTCGCCGAGGAGAACGGCGTCATCCTCGCCATCGGCGCGTGGATCATGAGGCGGGCTCTCATCGACCTCAAGCACCTGTGCGCCCGCGGCTACTGCGGCATCTATTTCAGCATCAACGTCTCCACCCGCCAGTTCGAACAGCCCGACTTCGTGAAGTCGGTCGCCGACGCGATCGACGACTCGGGCGTGGACGCCGGGCTCGTGAACCTCGAGCTCACCGAGACGACGCTCATGTCGCATCCGGAGGACGCGATCCTGAAGATCCACGCCCTCAAACGCCGCTACCCGGGCATCAGGCTGACGATCGACGACTTCGGCACCGGCTACTCCTCGCTCTCCTATCTCGCGCGCCTGCCGATCGATTGTCTCAAGGTCGACATATCCTTCGTCCGCGCCCTCGATTCGGAGCAGAACCGCAAGGTCGTCAACGCGATCCTCAACCTGGCCGACACGCTCCGCATCGGCGCCATAATCGAGGGCATCGACTCCAAAGAGCACTACAATTACTTCAAGACGCGGGACTGCTATGGCATGCAGGGCTTCCTCTTCATGAAGGCCGTGCCGCTCGAAGCTTTCGAGACCAAGCTCGATTCGATCCGCCTGGCGGCCAAGGCCTCCCGGAACGAGCATCCCTCGCCGTGAGTTCGACGGCACCTTCCTCGCAACGCGTATGTTTCGTATAACGCGCACGACGATCGGCCCGTTCCCGGCGTACCGCCTCTCCTCCGGCTCGGGCGACGAACTGGTCGTCCTTGGGCTGGGCGGCACCGTGCGCGAGCTTGCCCTGTGTCCCGAGGGAGGCGGCCCGGGCCTGCGCCTGCTGTCGCGCTGCGGGATCGCCGAGATCGCCGAGGACCCGCTGTTCCGGGGCCGCCTGCTCTTCCCCTTCAACGACCGCATCCCCGGAGGGCGCTACGTCTTCGAAGGCCGGGAACACCGGCTCCGGATCAACTCGGCCGAGGACGGCTCGGCCATCCACGGCTTTCTCTACCGTCGCGGCATGGAGTGCGTCGGCGAGGACGCCGGCCTGGACGGCGCCCGCCTCGTCCTGCGCGAAAGGATCCGGCCGGGCGAGGAGCCGGGCTATCCCTTCGCGCTTTCCCTGCGGGTGGAGTACGAGCTGGGCCGTGGCCGGGCCGCGCTATCCTTCGTCGTCCGCAACGAGGGCAAGGGGAGGGCGCCCTTCGCCCTGGGCTGGCACCCGTATTTCGAACTCGGGAAGGCGGCGGACGAGCTCGTCCTCGAGCATCGCGGCGAGCGCTACCTGCCGGTGGACGAGTCCCTCATGCCGCTGGGCGGCCTGGCCGATGTCGCCGGCGGCCCCTACGACTTCCGCGGCGGCCGCCGCGTGGGGGCGCACAGCCTCGACGTTGCCCTCGCCGCGCCGCCCGACGGGCGCGTCCTGCTTTCCCGCCCGGGCGAGGCGGCCCTCGAACTTCACGCCGACCGGGAGCTCTTTCCCTTCACCCAGCTCTTCGTCCCGCCGGCCCGGGATTCGCTCGCCGTCGAGCCGATAAGCTCGCCCACGAACGCCTTCAACCGGAGCGAGCTCGGCCTGCAGGTCCTCGCGCCCGGCGAGGAGCGGCGCGGCCGCATAACGCTTGAGCGAAAGCGCTGAGCCCGTGTACGATTGCGTGATCCCTGCCGCCGGGGCCTCGTCCCGGATGGGCGAGTTCAAGCCTCTCCTGCCGTTCGGCCCGGCCAGCATCGTCGAGACCACCGTGGGTTCGGCCCTCGCCGCCGGCTGTCGCGTCATTCTCGTCGTAGGATATCGCGGCGCCGAGCTGGCCTCGCTCTTCGCCGGCCGGTCCGGCGTGCTCGTGGCCGAGAATCCCGACTGGGAACTCGGCATGCTCGGCTCGCTCCAGACCGGCCTACGGCGCGTCGAGAGCCCCTGGTTCTTCACCCTTCCCGCCGACATGCCCCTCGTTCTCCCCGCCGTCTACGACCTGCTGCACCGAGCGCGCATGGCCGGCTCCGCGGCGGCGGCCCCGGAGCCGGCCGCCTACTTCGCCTCCCACGAGGGGAGGGCGGGGCATCCCGTCCTCATCCCTTCGGCCTGGATACCCGAGATGCTCGGGCTGCCGCCCGGCGGGCGGATGCGCGGCTTTCTCGAGAAGCGCCGCATGGTCCTGGTCGAGGCGGGGACGGAGGCGGTGCATCTCGACCTGGACCTTCCGATCGACTATCGACGAACGCTCGAAGAGCTTGGGCCCTCGTGAGCGGAACGCGGGTGAACGGGAAGGGGATCGGCGAGTCCGGCCGGGGAAAGGCCGCGCGGGAATCAGGCACCGAAAAAGGGCCGCCCCGGTGCGCGAAAAAAAAGGCGCTCGAAGGACAGACCTTCGAGCGCTGTGTGCGATTCTTGCTCTCCGGGCCGAGGGCTAGGGCGCCTTCGCCGCCCGGCGGGCGGATAGCGATGCCTTGGCTCGGCCTCTCCGGATGAGTTCCGGCGCCATGATGGCGATGATGAGGATGAAGCCGTCGGCGATGTTCATCACCTGCCCCGGTATGTTGACGAGACCCATGCCGAACTGGAGGAAGCCAAGGAGGAAGACTCCGAGGGCCACTCCCCATATCTTGCCGCGGCCGCCGGTGATGGCCACACCGCCGAGAACGACGGTCGTGATGACATCGAGTTCCCAGCCCGTGGCGATATTCGGCCTCGTGCTCCCCACCCGGGAGGTGAGCAGAATCGAGGCGATACCGGCCGCGAGTCCGTTCAGCGTGAAGGCGATGAGGCGGTAGCGGTCGACATTCACGCCCGAGAAGCGAGTGGTCGTCTGATTGTTGCCGATGGCGTACACGCGCCTGCCGAACGAGGTCTTATGGAGGAGGAATCCCGTACCGGCGGCGAGGACGGCGAAGAGGACTAGTTCGAAGGGCACGTGCGTGCCCGGGATGTAGCCCTGCCCGAAATAGGCGAAAGATCGCGGATACACGGTATACGCGCCATCGCCGAGGATGACCGAGGCGATCCCCCGATAGAGCGAAAGCGTGCCGATCGTCACGGCGATGGAAGGGATGGCGAAGCGCGTGATGAGCATGCCGTTGAACCAGCCGAGGGCCGAGCCCACGACAAGGCCGACGAGGATCAGCACGGGAGTGTGGGCGCCGGCAGCGGAGGCCATGCCCATGAAAACCGACGTCAGCGCCAGGTTGGAGGCGACGGAGATGTCGATATCTCCGCAGATGATGACGAGCATCATCGGCAGGGCCATGATCGCCTTTTCCATGAAATTGAACGTGGAATCGAGCAGATTGGGGGCGTTGAGGAAATACGGCGAGATGAAGGAATTGACCAGGAACACGGCCACGAGGAGATAGACGAGGAGCATCTCCCACTGCGTGGCCAGATTCCGCAGACTGTGAGCGCGCGTCCGGGAAGCACCATCCCGAGACGTGCCGGCGCGGGCCGAGGTTTCGGTCCCCGATTTTTGCCCGGTCATCAGAGCACTCTCCTTTTGAGCATACTGGCCTGCGCGCGCCGATCGAGTACGGTATTGAGGACGATCGCGAGCAGGATGACGAAACCTTGGATCGCCACCTGCCAGAACGGAGAAATCCGGATCATGGAGAGGGCGTTTTTCACGACTCCGATGAAGATCGAGCCGAGGAGCACGCCGGCGATGGTCCCGTAGCCTCCCAGGATGCTGACCCCGCCGACGACGCAGGCCGCCACTGTCTGCAGTTCGAGGCCTGCGGCCGAATCATTCGCCGCCGAGGCGTAGAAGGCCACCCAGAGATAGCCGGCGAGTCCGCTCAATATCCCGGAGAGGGCGAAGACCATGAAGTTCGTCTTCTTGACGTCGATGCCGACGTACTGCGAGGCGAGCATATTGCCGCCGATGCCATAGATATCCCTGCCTTTGCGTGTCAGATGCAGGAAGACGGCGAAGACGGCGAAGACGACGATGGCGATGCAGATCATATTTGAGAGGCCTAAGAACGAAGCCTGGGGAAAGTCGCGGAAGGGCGCGGCCATCTGATCCGCGCTCACCCAGGTTCCGCCCGACAGCACGATGACGAAGCCTCGGTAGATGCTCAAAGTGCCCAGCGTGGCGATGATCGGCGGGATGTTGAGCGCCGAGACGAGCAGGCCGTTGAAGGAACCGAGGACGAAGCCGATGGCCATCGCCGCCAGGATGATCACGACTAGCGGCATATTGGGATTCACCTTGTCGAGCAAGGCCACGCTCATCCCCGTGAAGCCCATGATCGAGGCGACCGAGAGATCGATGCCGCCGGTCAGGATCACGAGGAATTGCCCGATGCTCACCACGAAGAGAATGGAACTGTCCTTGAAGATGAACAGGAAATTCCCCGGAGTGACGAAATCGTGCGCGCGGAAGCCCACGGCCGCCGCCAGTATCAGGATGATGACGAAGAGACTCGTCTCCCGCCGTTTGAACAGGTCTTTCATAGGGGGGACCTCTCTCCTCCATGCCCGGCCGTCGCGGCCGTCGCGGCCAGCATCACCTTTTCGGGGCTGGCCTCGGCTCGACTGATTCGGGCGGTGATTCGTCCCTCGTGCATGACGATGACGCTGTCGGACATGCCGAGAATCTCGGGCAGCTCCGACGAGACGAGAATGACTGCTATCTTCCGGGCGGCCAGCTCGGATATGAACTTGTGGACCGTGGCCTTCGTCCCGACATCGATGCCCTTTGTGGGTTCGTCGAGCACGAGCACGCGCGGATTGGTGGCGAGCCACTTCGCGATGACGACCTTCTGCTGGTTTCCGCCCGAGAGGCTGTTCACCGGGGCTTCCCAGCCGGCGCTTTTGACCTGGAGCATGCTGCCGTAGCGCTCGGCGATTTCGTTCTCGGCCTCCCTGCGGAGGATGCGGTGCTTCGCGAGGTTCGAGATGATCGGGAGGGTCATGTTTTCGCGGATATTCATGGCGAGGATCGCGCCTTGGAGTTGCCGGTCTTCCGGAACGAGGGCTATGCCCTGGCGCATCGCCTCGGCGGGATTCCGGATCGCGACCTTCGTGCCTCCGATGCTGATCTCGCCGCCGTCGGCTCGATCGATGCCGAAGAGGACCCGCATCACCTCGGAACGGCCGGCCCCGACGAGTCCGAAGAAGCCGAGGATCTCGCCCTGGCGCAGTTCGAACGAGATGTCCTTGAAGACGCCGTTTCGCGTCAGATGGTCGACCTTGAGCGCGACGGGCCCCGGCGCGACCTCGGTTTTCTCGTACATCTGGTCGAGGCTCCTGCCCACCATCAGGCGGACGATCTGGTCGACCGTGCTCGTCTTGACCTGACCCTCGCCCACCCAGGCGCCGTCGCGCAGGACCGTATACGAATCGGCGATTTCGTAGATCTCCTCGAACTTGTGCGAGATGAAGATCACGGCCTTGCCGTCCGCGACGAGCTGCCGGACTATCTTGTAGAGATGCTCGACCTCGCGCAGCGTGAGGGCGGAGGTCGGCTCGTCCATGATGACGATTTTCGTGTTGATCGACAGGGCCTTGGCGATTTCCACCATCTGGCGCTCGGCGAAACTCAGGGTCTTGACCTTGGATCGCGGATCGATCCCGATATCGAGGCTTGCCAAAAGCTCGCGCGTCCTCTTCTCCATGGACCCCCAGCCGATGAAGCCGCGCTTCGTGAGATGGTGGCCCATGAAGATATTCTCCGTCACCGAGAGTTCGGGGAACATCGTGGCTTCCTGGTGGATGGCGGAGATGCCCACGAGCTGCGACTCGTGGGGCGACCTGAACGCGACCCGGCGTCCCTCGAGGTAAATCTCTCCCTCGGACGGAGGCAAGACGCCGGAGAGTATCTTCACCAGCGTCGATTTTCCTGCGCCGTTCTCCCCGATGAGCGCGTGTACCTCGCCTGAGTGCACGCTCAGCGATACGTTGTCGAGCGCTCTGATCCCGGGGAATCTCTTGCTGATGCCGTTCAAACGTAGCAGTGGCTCTTCCACCTATTCCTCGCATTTACTGGAAAATTGATGGCCGCTTCAGCGGCGAACATGGATGCGGGTCCGTGAGGACCGTCGCCTGCGACTGATCCGGGCGGCGCCTGCCCGGGGAACCGGAGCCGATCGCGGCAACGGTTCCCCTGAACAGACCCGGGGTCACCGGGACCCTGCGTCTCAGTAGATGGACGCGAACTTGTCGATGTTGCTCTTGTCGAACACGAAGGGCTTGCCCATCACCACGACGTTGTTGTCGCCGACGGTGAGAGAGCCCATCTTCCCGACCGTGAAGGACTGGCCCGGGCTCACCGAGGTCACGTTGCCCTTGACGAGGAGGTAGGAGATGTAGGTGGCAGTGTAGCCGAGATCGATCGGGTTCCAGAGTTCCATTTCCTGGCAGGTTCCGTCGGTTATGTACTGCTTCATCTGGGAGGGCAGTCCGAGGCCGGTGAGTTGGATCTTCCCGGCGAGCCCGGCGTCCTCGATGGCCTTGGCCGTGTACATTATGCCGACAGTCGTCGGGGAAATGATGCCCTTGAGGTTCGGATAGGACTTAAAGAGCCCGGTAGCCTCCCGGTAGCTCTTGTCGGCCAGATCGTCGCCGTAGACCACCGCGTCGAGCTTCATGTTCGCGTACTTCGGATCCTGAAGTTCCTTCTTCATGTAGTCGATCCAGGTATTCTGGTTGGTCGCCTGGGCCGTGGCGCTCAGGATCGCGATCTCGCCCTGGTAATTGAGGAGCTTGGCGATGATCTGGACTTCGGAGCGGCCGATGAGTTCGTCGTTGGAGGCGGCGAGGTGGAGGATGCGTCCGTCGGGCGCGATGCCGGAATCGAAGGAGATGACCTTGATGCCAGCGGCCATGGCCTTCTTGGCGATGGGCACGAGGGCGTCGGTGTCGTTGGCCGAGATCTCGATGGCGTTGACGCGTTGGGCGATAAGCGAATCGATGAGGGCAATCTGCCCCTCGGGGGTGGGCGTGCTCGGACCCTGGTAGATGAGGTCGACGTTGCCGAGTTCCTTGGCCGCCTGCTCTCCACCCTGATGGGCGGCATCGAAGAACGTATTGCCGAGACTCTTGACGACCATCGCGATCTTGATCTTCCCGCCGGCAGCCTGGCCCTCCTGCTGCCCGGCCGCGAACGCGAAGGAGGCCGCGAAAAGCCCTGTGACGAGAACCATGAGAACGACTGCGCTCTTCTTCATAAATATGCTCCTTTCGAGGAAATATGTGGCTTTTCAAAAGTCAAAGGACTTTTGAAAGAATCACCGTGGTCTGCGCCATGTGCGCGAGCTGCTCGAGAAGGCCGGGCGGACTCGAGGCCCCGGCCTTCAATTTTCGACTTCCGGGCCCCGCCCCGGCAAACCCGCGGAATATCCGGGAAATCCCGGTCGTCGCGGAATATAAAACTAACCTCGGATAAATCCTAGGCTCCGCATCATCAGTTGTCAATCCTGTCTCCCGCCCCGGACGCCAGGATGCACCGAAAGGACGCCTGCCGGGCGTCAGGTAGCTTGATGCTCCCGCTCTCCTGCCATAAAATCCTTGACGGAGGCCTCCGACGGACAACCATAAGAGTTTCTTCCGGTATCTGACCTGCAGCGAGGAAGACGAAAAATGGAGCATCGTCTGCACCGACGCCGGACGGGCGGAAATCGAACCCCGAACAGTCTATCCGCCGAACCTGGAATCCCATCCGCGCCGCTTCAAGCCCGTGGCCACCGGCCGAATCCTGGACGAATACCAGATTCTCTACATCACGAAAGGTGCCGGATTTTTCGAGAGCGACGCGGCCAGCCGCAGGGTCGGGGAGGGGACGGTCATGCTTCTGTTCCCCGGTGTCCGCCACGTCTACAAACCCGATTTCGAGGTCGGGTGGACCGAATATTGGGTCGGCTGCCGAGGAGCCTACGTCGACAACCTCATCGCCCAGGGCTTCATCTCGGCGACGCGTCCCGTGCTGGACATCGGGCTCGATAATCGCGTGCTCGACCTGTTCTCGCGGATCCTCGACCTGGTCCGCGACCAGGAGCCGCTCTATCAGATCCGGGCCGGCTCCCTCATCCTCGCCCTCATGGCGGAAATCCTGTCATCCGTGCGCAAGGCGTCGCTGTCCTCCAGCTCCGAACGGCTCGTGCAGAAGGCCAAGTTCTTCATGGAGGAGCATATCTACGGGGAAATCAACCTGCCGGCCGTCTGCGAAGCCCTCGGCGTCAGCCCGTCGCACCTCAACGAGGTATTCAAGGCCTACACGGCCATGACCCCGTACCAGTATTTCATCAGCATCAAGATTCAAAAGGCGAAGGAACTCCTCACGGAAGGCGACCCGGTCGTAAAGGGCATTGCCTACCGCCTCGGCTTCAAAGACGAATACTATTTTTCCCGGCTCTTCAAGTTGAAGACGGGCGTTTCGCCCTCCAAATGGAGCGTCAGCGCTCCGATCCCCGTCGATTCCGGATCATAGATCCGCTCGCCGATGTCGACGTGTTGGCGCGGCTAGATGGTAATAATATGTAACCGCAGACCGCCCGCCGCGCGATCCGCGCCGCCTATCCACCCCTCCCTGCGCTTTCAATGAACTCGACCGGCGGACATCCTGGAAGGGACGCCGGCCGCGGCCAGTCGGTTCCGCCGACGAAGATCCGGGATCACGTCGTCGGCGTGTTTCCGCGAAGTGAGTATCAACCCGCTCGAGCCAATCGTGAATGGACAATTCAATTTCGAGGATGCAATAAACAATCCGTCGAGGTACGACATGACGGGCCGGGCGCCAGGCAATCTCTGAATCGGCGATCGGATCGCCGACATCCGACAGAAAGCTCTTGCGCGAATTGCGTGTTATGTTTTATAACGCCGGAAGCGTTCCGTGTCCGGAAACGGTGATTCGGCGCCTGCCATGACGGGAAAAGCAAGATGTTTCGATCATGAGCGCACTTTCGATCTTCAGAACGAGGTGAAAAAGAATGAACGACAACGACAGCTCCATCAGCAAGGCCTTCGAGCTCGCCCGCGAGCGCTACGGCGAGCTGGGACTCGACGTCGAGGCGGCGATGAAGAAGGTGGATGCCCTGCCCGTCTCCCTGCATTGCTGGCAGGGCGACGACGTGGGCGGCTTCGAGCGCCCGGGCGCCGTGCTCGCCGGCGGGGGCATTCAGACCACGGGCAACTACCCGGGCAAGGCGCGCAGCGTCGTCGAGCTGCGGGACGACATCGAAGAGGTGCTGGCCCTGGTGCCGGGATCCAAGCGGCTTTCCCTGCACGCGTCCTACGGCGATTTCGGCGGCAAGCTCGTCGAGCGCGACGCCATCGAGGCCGGCCATTTCTCCGAGTGGATGTCCTGGGCCCGCGCAAAAAAACTCAATCTCGATTTCAACGCGACCCTCTTCTCCCATCCGCTCGCGGCCGACGGCTACACCCTCTCCCACCGCGACCAGGCGGTGCGCTCTTTCTGGATCGAGCACGTCAAGCGCTCCCGGGCGATCGCCGCGGCGTTCGGCCGTTTCCAGGGAAGCCCGTGCGTGAACAACACCTGGCTTCCCGACGGCGCCAAGGACAGTCCCGTGGATCGCCAAGGCTATCGCTCCCGTCTCGTCGAAGCGCTCGATGCGGTGTTCGCGGCGAAATATCCCGACGCCGAGCTCGAGGACTCGGTCGAAGGCAAGCTCTTCGGCATCGGCTCCGAGTCGTTCGTGGTCGGCTCGCACGAGTTCTATCTCGGCTACGCCGCGACGCGGAAGCTCTTCGTGACCCTCGATCTGGGGCACTATCACCCGACGGAAAACGTCGCCGACAAGGTGAGCGCCATCCTGCCCTTCGTGCGCGGCATTCTCGTCCATGTCAGCCGGGGCGTGCGCTGGGACTCGGACCACGTGGCCATCCAATCCGACGAGCTGTCCGAGCTGGCCCGCGAGATCCTGCGCTCGGGACAGCTGTCGCGCATCAGGGTGGCGCTCGATTACTTCGACGCGTCCATCAACCGCATCGGAGCCTGGGCCATCGGCGCGCGCTCGACGAGGCGAGCCTTCCTCGCGGCGGCGCTCGAGCCGCGCGAGGCTCTTTTGGCGGCCGACGCCGCCGGCGACGGTTTCACGCGGCTCGCGCTGCTCGAGGAGGCCAAGTGCCTGCCCTGGAACGCCGTGTGGGACGAGTACTGTCGCCGATCCGGCGTACCGACCGAGCACACGTTCGTCGAAGCCGTCCGCACCTACGAACGCGACGTCCTCTCCAAGCGGAACTAGGGAACGGACATGGGCAAGCTCGACGTTCTCGTGGAAATTTCGCAGCGCTACGGCGCCGATCCGGATTGGGTGCTCGCCGGCGGGGGCAACACGTCGTTCAAGGACGAGGATACGCTGTACGTGAAAGCCTCGGGCTTCTCGCTCGGGCAGATCGGCGTGGACGGCTTCTGCGCGATGGACCGGAAGGCGTTGGACGCGATCTGGACGCGAGGCTATCCGGCGGAACGCGAGGCGAGAGAGGCCGCCGTGCTCCAGGACCTGCTCGCCGCCCGGCAGTCGGGCGAGCACCGGCGGCCTTCTGTCGAGACGCTCATGCACGGCTTTTTTCCGCATGCCTATGTCGTGCATACGCATCCGGCCATCGTGAACGGCCTCTGTTGCGGGAAGGAGGGGGAGGCGGCGTTCCGCCGGCTCTTCGCCCGCGACGCGATCTGGGTGCCCTTCGTCGATCCCGGCTACGTCCTGGCGCAGGAGGTTCGCTCGAGGGTGGAGGCCTTCCGCGCGAACGCGGGCGCCGTGCCCGCGATCATGCTCATGCAGAATCACGGGCTTCTCGTGGCCGGGGAGACCCGCGCCGAGATCGACGAGCTTTCCGCCTCGGTGATTTCGCGCATCGCCTCCGAGCTGCGCCGCAGGCCGGACTTCGCGGCCCGCGCGGTCGACGTCGGGAGCGTGACGTCCCTGTCGTCGCGCATCGCGGCCCTCGCTCCGCCCCAGCCGTCGCTGCGCTTCCGCGGCGACGCCGAGCTCCTGCGCTTCGCCGCCTCGGAGGAGGCCTTCGCGCCCCTGTCCGCGGCCTTCAGCCCGGACCACATCGTGTACGCGGGCCACGAGTTCCTGCGCCTGGATTCGCCGGAGAGTCTCGAGGCCGAGTGGCGCTCCTATGTCGAACGCAACGGCTCTCCTCCCCGGATCGTGCTCATACGGGACCTGGGGGCCTTCTCCTGCGCGCAGGGAGCCCAGGCGGCCGAGCGGGCCATGGACCTCTTCGTCGACGCCTGCAAGATCGCGATCTACGTCGAGAGCTTCGGCGGCGCGCGGCACATGACGAAGGACCAGATCGACTTCATCCGGAATTGGGAGGTCGAGCGCTACCGTTCGCGCGTGGCCGCGGAGGGCTAAGGACCCGTCGTGGGATGGCAAAAGGGCTTGCCCCGGAGGGCAGCCCTTTTCCTTTTAGCGGGGATCCCGATGGCCGTCGGCCATCGGGATGCGCCTCGTAGATGATGTCAGCCCTTTACGGGAATCCGCATCTTGTAGAAGCTCCTCCACACGAAGTAGAGGGCGGCCGCGAAGAAGACGATTCCGATGTAGGGGGCCACGTTGCGGAAGGCCACGGAGATGGAGATCTCCATCGCGAGGAGGCCGAACAGCGTGGTGAACTTGATGATCGGGTTCATGGCCACCGAGGAGGTGTCCTTGAAGGGGTCGCCCACCGTGTCGCCGATGATGGTGGCGGCGTGGAGATCCGAGCCCTTGCCCTCGCCCTTGGCCTTGAGGGTCTTGTCGGTCTCGACGATCTTCTTGGCGTTGTCCCAGCAGCCGCCGGCGTTGGCCATGAAGACGGCCTGGAAGAGGCCGAAGACCGCGATGCCGATCAGGTAGCTCACGAAGAAGGAAATCGGTCTCAGGAGCGCCTGGTCTCCGCCGTCCATGTAGCCGGCGGGGGCCGAGAAGAAGGCGAAGCCGAGGGCGAAGGAGAAGATCGCGAGGAAGATGTTGTACATGCCCTTCTGCGCGTAGACGGTGCAGATGCGGACGACTTCCTGCGAGTCCTTGTCGCTCGCGGACTCCATCGACTTGGTGTTGAAGTTCTTCTTGATGAACTCGACCGCGCTGTACGCTCCGGTGGTCACCGCCTGCATGGAGGCTCCGGAGAACCAGTAGATGACCGCGCCGCCGGCGATGAAGCCGAGGATGGAGAAGGGGTTGAGGATGTTCAGGATCATCTCGGGCTGGATGCCGAAAGTCTTTCCGATGAGCAGGATGAGCGAGAAGATCATCGTGGTGGCTCCGACCACGGCCGTGCCGATCAGCACGGGCTTGGCGCTCGCCTTGAAGGTATTGCCCGCCCCGTCGTTCTCCTCGAGGAATTCCTTGGCCACATCGAAGTTGGGCTTGAAGTGGAACTGGTCCTCGATTTCCTTGGCGATGTTCGGGACCTGCTCGATGCGCGACAGCTCGTAGACGGACTGGGCGTTGTCGGTGACCGGGCCGTAGGAGTCGACGGCGATGGTCACGGGGCCCATGCCGAGGAAGCCGAAGGCCACGAGGCCGAAGGCGAAGACCGCGGGATAGACCATGATGCCGAGGATGAAGGTGCTGGCGAAATAGGCGATGCCCATGAGCAGGATGATGACGAGCCCGATCCAGAAGGCGGAGAAGTTGCCGGAAACGAGGCCCGAGAGGATCGTCAGGGAGGCGCCGCCCTCGCGGGAGGCGGTGACGACTTCCTTCGTGTGCTTGGACTTCACCGAGGTGAAAATCTTGGTGAACTCGGGAATCAGGGCCGCGCCGATCGTGCCGCAGCTGATGATGATCGAAAGGATGAGCCAGAGGTTGTTCGGGAGACTGCCCAGCTGCCAGTAGGTCACGCCGAAGGTCATCGCGATCGAGAGGATCGAGGAAATCCAGATGAGGTTCGAGAGCGGCCGCTCGAAGTCGAGCTTGTCCCGCTTGCCGAAGACGGCCTTGGTGATCGCCTTGTTGATGTAGTACGCGAGAACCGAGGTGACGATCATGAGGACGCGCATCACGAAGATCCAGGTGAGGAGCGTCAGCTGGTCGGCGGCCTGGCCCACGCCGAGGAGGATGAAGGTGATGAGGGCCACGCCCGTCACGCCGTAGGTCTCGAAGCCGTCGGCCGTGGGTCCGACCGAGTCGCCGGCGTTGTCGCCGGTGCAGTCGGCGATGACGCCGGGGTTGCGCGGATCGTCTTCCTCGACCTTGAAGACGATCTTCATGAGGTCCGAGCCGATGTCGGCTATCTTCGTGAAGATGCCGCCCGCGACGCGCAGCGCGCTGGCGCCGAGGGACTCGCCGATCGCGAAGCCCAGGAAGCAGTAGCCCGCGATGTTGCCGGGCACGAACATCATGATGGAGAGCATCATGATGAGTTCGATGGACACGAGCATCACGCCGATGGACATCCCCGACTGGAGGGGGATGTTGAGGACGGGTAGCGGCTTGCCCTCGAGCGAGGCGAAGGAGGTCCGGGCGTTGGCGAAGGTGTTCATGCGGATGCCGTACCAGGCGACTCCGTAGGAGCCGAGGATGCCGAGGACGGAGAAAATGAGGATCGTCACCACGTCTCCGGCCGGCTCGGCCTTGAGGAAGCCGAAGTAGCCGATCAGGCAGATGGCGATGAAGACCCAGAGCACGATGAGGAATCTGCCCTGCTGGACGAGATAGGCCTTGCAGGTGCCGAAGATCTTCTCGCCGACCGCCTTCATCGAGTCGTGGACCTTGTAGCCCTTGACCTGGAGGAACTGGATGAGACCGAAAACGAGCCCCAGCACGCAGATGCCGAGCCCGATAAGGAGCAGAGTCCAGGGCGTGCCCGAGATCTCTGGGACTTTGAGGTCTGCCTCGCTCGCCATGAGCGGCAATCCGGTTGCAGCGATGGCGAGTATAGAGGCAACCCGCGCAAATGCGGAACGCTTCATCGAAACCTCCTATGTTTATGGAGCGATGAGAATGGATAATTCCGGATCGACAGTACCGCAACATCAAATCGAGTGTCAACAATAACGGAAGGAAGGTGCGCGGCCCTGCGGTGACCGAGGGGGAATTCGCCCCGCGCGAAGGCCGCGACCAGGGACAAGATGCGCGATCCCTTGTGGCGCCGGCCTGGGACCGCGGGGATATGGTCGGACCGCGTGCGGACGGAACTCACCCGTCGCGCACGCGCATCGCACGGCACGAAAGAGCTGCCGGCTCAGAACTCCTCGAAGTCGGCATCGACCTCGCCGCGTTGCGGCTCCTCGAGCCTGGGCGTGATTCCCCGTGCGCGCTCGGGCGTTCTCTGCACCTTGGATTGTGAAGGAGCGCGCGAACCCGCTCGGACGGTCTCATCCCGTCGAATATGCGAAATTTCGATTCTCTTCCGAGGCGCGGCGATCGACTCGCGCGCAGGGGACGCAGGAGGAAGGTCGCGATCGATGGTGAAAAATTCCAAAGAGTCCTGCATCTGCTCGGCCTGGCCGTTGAATTCCTCCGCGGTGGAGGCCAGTTCCTCGGAGGCGGAGGCGTTCTGCTGGATGGATTGGTCGAGCTGGAGGATGGCCTTGCTGATCTGCTCGGCCCCGTTCTTCTGCTCGGCGCTTCCCATGGCGATTTCCTGGACGAGGTCGGCGGTCTTCCTGATCTCGGGCACGATCAGCAGGAGGAGGGAGCCGGCCTTCTCCGCGATCTCGACGCTCGTCTTGGCCAGCTCGCTGATCTCTCCCGCAGCGACCCGCGAGCGCTCGGCCAGCTTGCGGACCTCGGAGGCGACGACCGCGAAGCCGCGCCCCTGCTCGCCCGCCCGGGCGGCCTCGATGGCCGCATTGAGCGCCAATAGGTTGGTCTGGCGGGCTATCTCTTCGATGATGGAAACCTTGCTCGCGATCTCCTTCATGGCCTGCACCGTCTGCGATACGGCCTGGCTGCCTTCCTGGGCGCCCTGGGCCGCCTTGACGGATATCTGTCCCGTCTGCAGCGCGTTGTCGGCGTTCTGGCTGATGTTCGCGCTCATTTCCTCGATCGAGGACGAGAGTTCCTCGGCGGCGGCCGCCTGCTCCGAGGCGCCCTGGGAGAGCTGCTGGGTCGTGGCGCTGATCTGCTGGCTGCCGGAGGAGACGTTGGCGGCGGCGTTCTGGATGCTCGCGACGATCTCGCGCAGGTGGGTCGCCATGCTCGCGAAACCAGCGGCGAGCTTGCCGATGGAATCGCCGCGGGCCAGGTAGGCCGCGTCGATCTCCTCGGTGAGATTCCCCTCGGCGATCTCGCCCAGGCTTTCCACCATGGCCATCAGGACGGTGTTGTCGGTGATGATCTCGAAGCCGCCGGAGGGCTTGCCCTGCTGATCGAAGAGCGCGCCGCAGCTCGCGCGCACGGGAATCACGGAGCCGTCCCGCCGCCTGGCCGTCGTCTCGGCGACGATCGTCGTGCCCGAGCGGATGCAG
Organism: bacterium; assembly: GCA_021779995.1. Lineage (GTDB taxonomy): Bacteria > Spirochaetota > Spirochaetia > Treponematales > Rectinemataceae > JAJXZP01. The sequence goes on from JAJXZP010000024.1 coordinate 18,297, forward strand.
TTCTTGATCGTGCAGTCCGCGGTGCCGCAGACGGGAGTCCGGCAGATTTCGGCGCAGGTCATCTTGCCCACGACCTCGGCGCGGCTGTAGCCGAGGATGCCGAGGGCCGCGTCGTTGATGCTCTGGATGACGAGATCGAGGTCGGTGCGGAACGCGGCGTCCGCCATGTTGGCGAGGAAGCCCTCGTCGAGCCTGTCGATGGACGAGAGCACCTCGAAGCCGCCCGTGACCTTCCCGGACTCGTCGGCGAGATAGCCGCAGCACGCCCGCACGGGAATCATCGCGTTGTCCTTGCCCCTCGCCACGGTGGTGACGACCACGGTGGATTTCTCCTTCATGGCTCTCTTGATGGTGCAGGCCGAGCTGCCGCAGGCCGGGGTGCGGCACAGCTCGGCGCAGGTCATCTTGCCGACCACTTCCTCGCGCGCGTATCCGAGGGCCCGGAGGGCGGCGGCATTGATGTTCTGCACGACGAGATCGCGATCCGTCCTGAAGGCCCCGTCCGCGAGATTGCCGAGGAAGCTGTCGTCCGCGTGACGGAGATCGGAGAGGGTCGCCCAGAAACCTATGGCGCGGCCCCTGGAGTCGAAGATTGCGTTGCCGTGGACCTTGAGGGGAACGAGCTCCCCGCCGCGCTTCTCGGCGATCATGCTATCGCCGACGGCCCCGCGAACCTCGACGCTGGCTTTCATGACGCAGCGCTCGGTGCCGCAGAGAGGAGTCCTGCAGAGTTCGGCGCAGGTCTTCTTGTCCACGACCTCCGAGGCCGCGTAGCCGAAAGCCTCGAGCGCCTGGTTGTTGATGTACCGGATCACGAACCGTTCATCCGTCAGGAAAAGGGGTTCCGCGTGACCATCCAAAAACGGCCTCGCAGATTTGATGAGAGCTTTTACATTCATGTCGTTCCTCCTGCGCCGGCAGGAACCTCTGGGAGGAAAGATTTTTCTTTTCGCGACAGAAGCGCCGCCGAACACCGAAAAGATCAAGCGCAACAATTATCGGCAGCTCAAACCGTTGTGCAGCCGGAGCGGGAAGATGATTGTCGTGTCGCTTTGCGACACTCCGGCAAAACACGGACGCGTTTTGCCGGAGCCGCCTTAGATCTAGAAGCTATTTTACACCGCCCCCCGGGGAAGTCAATGCCGAGAATAAAGGCTTAATATGTCGCTCGAGGATGTTCGTCCTCACTTCGCCCGCGATGACATCCTCGTGGCGGTCGAGGGCGTCGAGGTAGCGTTTTCCCATATCGCCCGCCACCTTGAAGGCGACGTGGAAAAACTGGCGCAGATTCCTGTCGAAGCCGGCCGCGTGGCGGACGGCGCCCGCAAGACGCTTCCCTTCCCAGCCCGCGAGTTCGGAGGGCGGAGGCAGCGCGGCGCGATCGATGTCGACCACCGTGGCATAGGGCGCCACGAGTTCGTCGAATCTCGGGTAGGCCTGGGCGTACAGCTCCTTGGCGAAGGCCAGGCCTTCGCCCCCGGCCTCGGCGAGGCCGATGATTTCCTCGAGCCACGTGGTGCCGGCGGTCTTGAGGTGAAGTCCGGCGCCGCGCCTGGCGATGACCCGGGCGATGGGAGCGTAGAGCGAGAACTTGTCGCTGCCCGAATGGACCGAGAGCTTCAGGTCGCGGGGAAGCCCGAACTCGGCGGCCGCGAAGGTGGCGACGCAGACAAGACGGTCGAACTCCTCCTCGAAGCGCGCGACGTCGCCCACGTAATCGACTCCCTTGTTGAACCTGCCGGGGAACTTCGGGGCGATGGTGGAGGCGCGCACGCCTTCCTCGGCGAGGGCTGCGATGATGAAGAACAGCTCGAGGGGAGTCTGCGGCGTATCGGTCTCGTCCATCGAGACTTCGGCGATGAAAGCGTCGGCGCCCTTCGATTCGAGCACGCGTCGGTAGACTTTGCCCGCCTCGCGGGCGGCGAGCAGGTAGCGGGCGGCTATCGCCTCGATCTCGCCTGACTTCGGGCGAAGGACGCCTGCCAGCCCCGGCACCGCGACGCCGTCGCGGTATCGCGACATCCTGCGCGCGAAGGCGGCGAGATCCTCGGCGGACGCCGTTTTCCCGATGAAATCGGCTACGTCGATCGTGAAGAAATCGCAGGGCCCGAGGAAGCTCTCCACCGTGGCGAGCCCGACGTGGTCGGCGTCGACGTAGTAGGATCCTTTCCAGCCGAGCGCGCGCACGGCGTCGTCGGCCTCGATGCGCGCGTCGGCGGGCGAGGTGCCGATGAGACGGTGCTCGCGGAAGGACTTGTTCCAGACCGGGGTGATATCCATTCCCCCGGCCCTGGCCTCGACGAAGGCCGAGAGCTGCGCCCGGCCCTGCCGGCCGAATCTGTCGCCTATGCCCATGCTGTACTTTTCGAGGTTCATGCTCGGACTCTCCTTCCTTGTGATTCAGGCTGCGCTCGCGCGCTCAGTCCGGAAGCGGCTCGGCAGTCCAGAGTCCCGCCGCCGGATTCGAGATGAAAAACACTCTCTCCCCGTCCTCCATGACATTCCATCCGGGCGAGAGGCGATCGGGATCGTAGCGAGCCGCCGTCTCGGCCAGAGCGGCCCAGCGATAGCCCACCGATTCCATCTCCGCGCGCCCGAGATGGCCCGGACAATAGGTTATGGAGAAGCGGCCCTCCGATGAGCCGTGGATGAGGTGGGCGGCGGCGGAGAGATTGTCGGCGAGCTCGGGGTCCTTCCCCACGGCCCGGAGCGTGGCCTCGGTGCCGCGGTAGCCCCATTTGCGGATAAGCGCGTCGATGGTCGCGTCCTCGCCGAAGCGGGACAGCCCCGGGGCGAGGACGAGCAGTTCGCCCCCGTCGGCCAGGACCATCCGCGTGCGGTAGACGCTCTTGTTGCCGAGCCAGGTCGAGCGGAACTCGCGTTCGGGCAGGAGGACGATCGCCTTCTTCACCCGTTCTCCGACGCAGTGCACGTTGAGCGCTCTCGACAGCCTGGCCGCCTCCTCGAAGGGTTCGCGCCCCCGGCCCACGAAGAGGCCGCGGAGGGCGTCGTCGCCGCAGTCGGGGCTTGCCGCGGCCGTCTCGTCCGAGCAGCCCCGGTCGACCGGGCCCACGACCGTCTGGGCGTAGAGCACGGGCAGCGAGGAGGCGAACTCGCGCGAGGCGTAGTCGAAGAGTTCGCGCACGGGCGTGTCGGTCCGGCCCATCATGCGCTCCATCCCGTAGACCGCGCCCAGATAGTGGCTGCGGTGGATGGCTTCGCTGCCTCCCGTGCCGACGAACAGGTTCTTGGCGTGGTTGGCCATGCCCGCGACCTCGTGCGGCACGACCTGGCCGATCGAGACGATGAGGTCGTGGCGGCCCTCGACGATGAGCCTGTTGAGCTGGGCGGGCCACGAGAAATCGAGCCGGCCCTCGGAGAGTTCCCGGACGCGGCCGCTCGGCACTTCCCCGATCTGCACGACATCACGGCGCCAGTCATGCTCGCGGAAGAGCTTGTGCGGGACGCCCGGATAGTATTCGTCGAGTTCGGCAGAGGTCATGGGCACGTGGGTTCCGAGAGCGGGCATGACATCGACGAGGGCTTCTCCGTAGTATTCGTACAGAAGCCGCAGGATGAGTCCCGAGCGCGAGCGCGAGCGCGTGCCGTCGGGAGGCAGGGCCAGGACGCGGTGGCGCGGACCCTCAGCCTCGAGGGCCTCGAAAAGGCAGGCCGCGACCGCCTCCGCCCGAATTCCCTCCCCCCGAGTCGGATCTATAATGGAATGAACCACCTTCATTCTCCTTAACGTGCGCTGATAAGAGAATTACTTATTGTTACGGAAAAAGAAATAATACGGAATAGTAACCCAGGAGTGAATTTCTGTCAACGAAGTTTGTGCTTCGAAGGGGGGAGCCTCGCGCAAAACGCAGGGGCATTTTGCGGGACTTTCCCGAATCAGGGAGATTCACGCAGGTTTTTGCAGAAAAATGAGCTGGGATGCGGCCATTTCGATGCGACTGTTTCAATTGAGCCCCCGGTAAATTAATTGCTCCTCGATGCAAAGAAAAAATTTGACAGGTTCAAAAACCAGTCCTATACTGTCGCATGCTTTCGGATGATTTCACTATTCGAAAGACTATACAGGAGGCGTCAATGAAGCGACGTTTCGGTTACGCGCAGATTCTGTTCGCTGTTTTTGCGATCTTCGGGCTTGTGGGGCTGAGCGCCCAGGTCAGCTCGCTCAGGATCGCCAAGCCCGTGAGGCTGAGTATCATCGATGTCGCGGGCAATCTCCAGCTGTCCAAGCCCGCCATCGAGGAGTTCAAGGCGGCCAATCCCAACCTCGTCTCGGACATCGAGTACATCCAGCTCACCGCCCCCGAGCTCCCCTCCAAGATCAAGGCCCAGCAGATGGCCGGCAACGTCGACACCACGCTCGTGCTCACGGGCTACGACGCCATGGCCTCGGGCGTGGATCAGGGCATCTACGAAAAGATCATGCCGAAGTACGCGGCGGATTTCAAAGGCCTGCTCAATAAGTATGTGCCGGGAGCCAAGGCGGCCTACGATCTCTTCGACGGCTACGGCATCACCTTCACCTTCTGCCCCGGCGGCCCCATGCTGACCTACAACCCGGACAAGGTGCCCAATCCGCCCAGGACCGCCGCCGAGCTTCTCGCCTGGGCGAAGGCCAATCCCGGAAGGTTCATCTACGCCCGCCCCGCCAACTCGGGCCCCGGCCGCGCCTTCCTCATGGGCCTGCCCTACATTCTCGGCGACAAGAACCCGAAGGATCCCAGGACCTGGGACAAGACCTGGGCCTTCCTCGAGCAACTCGGCAAGTACATCGACTACTATCCCTCGGGCACCGGCATCACCTTCAAGGAGCTGGCCGAAGGCACCCGCTGGATGGTCGCGAGCCATCTGGGCTGGGACATGAACGAGCGCATCCTGGGAACGATTCCGCCTAACTTCCAGGGCTATCTGCTCGACCATACGACCTGGGTGACCGACGCCCATTTCATGGCCATCCCCAAGGGCCTCGACAAGGATAGGCTGGCCGTGACCCTCGAGCTCATGAAGTGGCTCATGTCGCCCAAGGCCCAGGCCGTGACCTACGACGACGGCTACTTCTATCCCGGCCCCGCGATCAAGGGCGTGCCCCTCAGCATGGCCCCCGAGAAGAGCCAGGCCAGGATCCGCCCGGCCATGAGGCCCGCGTACGACAAGGCCGTAGCCGACCTGCCCTCCACCACCCAGCTCGACCCGGCCGCCATGGTGACGGCCTTCGACATGTGGGACAAGCTCGTGGGCTCCCAGAGCCACTAGAATCTCATACGGGAAGGGCGCGATCGCCGAGAGATGGGTTTGGCCCCGGCCGAGCCCATCGCTTGACGATCGTCGCCGTCGCGTAGCGACGGTCGCGCCCTCCCGACAGGCGCGGAGAACCCATGAAAGACTTCAAGCATATTTCCGTCAGGCGGATGACCAAGCGTTTCGGCGACAAAACCGCCCTCCATGAATTTTCGCTCGCCTTCGACAAGGGCGAGTTCGTGACCTTCCTCGGGCCCTCGGGCTGCGGCAAGTCGACGGCGCTCAACTGCATCACGGGCCTCATCCCCATCTCCGGCGGCGAGATCTTCATCGACGACGAGTGCATCGACGATTCCCGGAACAAAGTCGCTCCCGAGAAGCGCGAGTTCGGCATGGTGTTCCAGAACTACGCCCTGTTCCCCCACTTGAGCGTCTTCGACAATGTCGCCTTCGGCCTGCGGCTCCGCAAGCACACCAAGAAGAGCGTCAAGGAAAAGGTCGATACCGCGCTCAGGCTCGTGCATCTCGAGGGCTACGGTTCCAAGTTTCCCGCGCAGATGTCCGGCGGAGAGCAGCAGCGCGTGGCCATAGCGCGCTGCATCGTCCTCGAGCCGCGGCTGCTCCTGCTCGACGAGCCCCTGTCCAACCTGGACGCCAAGCTGCGGGTGGAGCTGCGCTACGAGCTCAAGGCTCTCCACGAGCGGCTGCGCGTGACCACCATCTACGTGACCCACGACCAGACCGAGGCCCTCGCCCTCTCCGATCGCATCGTCGTCATGCGCGCCGGGAAGATCCAGCAGGTCGGCACGCCCGAGGAGGTGTTCTCCGATCCGGCCAATCTCTTCGTCGCCGACTTCATGGGCTTCAAGAACATGTGGAAGGCGAAGATCGAGTCGCTCTCGCAGTCGCCCGACCATCTCGACGCGGTCGTGAAGACCGCGGGCGGAAGTCTCCGCGCCCATCTTCGCTACCCCGAGGGGGATCCGCGGCGCTCCGCCCTGGTGGCGGCCCAGGCCTCGGGGAAACCCGTCGTCACCGCGATCCGGCCAGAGGACATACTCCTGCACGCTCAGGCGGGCATGAACCTGCTCTCCTGCACGTCCACCTTGGTCGAATACCTGGGCCAGCAGAGCCAGGTGAGCGCCTGCTTCGACGCCTCCACGCCCGAGGGCGCGGCCGACCGGATCGACTTCCGCAGCTCGGATCGAGTCGAGGAAGGGCGAGGCCTCGAGCTCGGCGTGGCCCCGGACAAGCTGCTCCTGTTCCCGGAGCTGGACACGATCGCGTCGACGGTCGAGGAAGGCTCGCCGTGAGTTCCGCGTCCAAGAGCGGCTCCAAGGTGCTCCTGGCGCCGGCCATAGCCTTCCTCGTCCTGCTCTTCCTCTATCCCTTCGCCTACGGCCTGTACCTCAGCTTCACCAAGGCGGACGGCGGGGCGACCTTCGCCAATTACGTCCGCTTCTTCAAGGACCCCTGGGACTTCCGCACGATCTGGACCACGCTCTGGATCTCGCTTCCCATCACCTTCATCAACGTGGGGCTCGCCATTCCCTTCGCCTACTACATGCGGCGGGGAATGAAGGGCGAAAAGACGATAACCTTCTTCCTCATCGTCCCCATCACCCTGGGCGCCGTGCTCATCTCCGAGGGCATGCTCAGCTACATGGGGCCGCGCGGCTGGCTCAACCAGTTCCTGATGGCGATCGGCCTGGTGCACCATCCCGTGCGCTTCACCCACAACTATCTCGGCGTGGTCATATCGCTCGGGCTGTCGGGCTTTCCCTACGCCTTCCTCATGCTCCTGGGCTACGTCTCGGGGATCAACCCTGATCTCGAAAAAGCCAGCCAGATGCTCGGCGCCTCCAAGTTCCAGACCTTCTGGAAGATCCTTTTCCCGCTCATGGTGCCGGGCGTCGCGATAGCGTTCTGCCTCAACTTCGTCATGGCCTTCTCGGTCTTTCCCTCGGCGGTCCTGCTCGGCCAGCCTTCGGGGCCCACGCGGGTCATCGCCATCGCGGCCTACCAATGGGCCTTCGAGAAATTCAACTTCAACGCCGCGTCGGCCATTTCCATGATCATGGCGGCGATTGAGCTCATCGTCATCACCCTCGTGCTCGTGTGGCGGGGCCGGATGTACAAGGGCGCGTCGATCGTGGGAAAGGGGTGAGCGACATGCGATCGAAGCTCAAGCTCTCGAGTATCCTGTTCGCCGCGGCGATGGTCGTCTACGTGGCCAACGTCCTCGGCATACTATTCACGGTCGTCCTGAACTCGATCTCGAAGGATTGGTTCAGGGGAGTCTTCCCGAAGATCTTCACGGGCGACTGGTACCGCTACGTGTCGCGCGACCACGACATCGGCAGCCTCATGTTCGTCACCTTCACGGTCGCGTTCCTGGACGTCCTCATCGCGCTGGCCGTGGCCTTCCCCGCGGCCTACGTGCTCGCCCGCAAGGAGTTTCGCGGCAAGGGGCTCCTGCTCTCGCTCTTTCTCCTGCCCATGATCGTGCCGCCCATGGCCTACGGCATTCCCCTGGCCATGCTCTGCTACAAGTTCCATCTCGCGGCGCGGCTCTCGGGCGTGATCCTCGTGAACCTCGTGCCCATCGTGCCCTTCATGATCCTCATCCTCATGCCCTTCATCGAGCAGGTTGGGACGAACCTCGAGTCGGCCGCCGTGATGCTCGGCGCCAAGCGCTGGACCATCTTCCGGAAGATTCTCGTGCCCTTGACCGTGCCGGGCATCCTCACGGCCGGCATACTCTCGATCGTCAAGACGATTTCGATGTTCGACCTGACCTATCTCGTGGCCGGAGGCAACACGCAGACCATAGTCGTCGCCCTGTACGCCGACGCCTACGCCGCGGGGGCGCGGCCGCCCCAGGCGGTCGACGCGCTCGCCGTGATCTACTTCCTGACGGCCATGATATGTCTCCTCGTCGCGCTCAAATTCGTCAGTCCGACGCAGATGGTGTTCAAGCTGAAATGAGGGTTCCCGGTCTGGATTCCGCGGCGATCTGCGCCCAGTGGCGCGACCGCCTGCCGCTGGGCGCCTTCGGCTACGCCGAGGAAATCGACGATTCGTGGCGCGACGTCGGCGGGCCGACGCGGAGCATGCTCGCGCAGGCGCGGCTCGCCTATGTCTTCACGCATGCGGGCATTCTCGGCGATGCGGCCTGCGCGACCGCGGGAGCCGAGGCCGTCGCGCGCATGCAAAGCCTGTTCTGGCGGGCCGAAGACCGGGGCTGGGCGCGCGCGATAGGAGCGTCGGGCGAGATCGCCGACCGTGTGATCGATACCTACGAACAGGCTTTCGGGCTGCTGGCCCTGGCCTGGCAGTATCGCGCCACCGGGAATGACGCGATGCGGGCCCTCGCCCGCGTCGCGACCGAGGGGCTGCGCGACGCCGCGGGAGATGCGGCGGAGTTAGGCTATCCCGAAGCGCGCGGCGGGATGGTGGGCGGATCGGCCGACGGCGGCTTTCCGCGCGGCAGCCCGCCGCGGCGTCGGCAAAACCCGCACATGCACCTGCTCGAAGCCTTCCTGGCCTGGCATTCGGCCGACCCTTCGGGCCCCTGGCTCGACCTGGCGCGGGAGATCGTCGAACTCTTCCGAAGACGGTTCCGCGACCCTGCGGATGGAACGCTTTGCGAGCACTTCGACCAGGAGTGGCGCCCGGCGGCGGGCGATGCGGGAAGACTCAGGGAGCCCGGCCATCATTTCGAGTGGGTCTGGCTGCTAAGAAGATATTACGAGGCGAGCGCGGACGACTCGGTGTTCTCGGATGCCGAAAGATTGTATTCCTTCGCCAAGGATCGCGGCGTCGACGTCGACGGCGTGGCTTTCGACGCCGTCCACGCGGATGGCAGCGTCGTGGCCGACACGAAACTGCTCTGGCCCCAGACGGAAATGCTCAAGGCGCATCTGGCCTGGTACGAATGGACGCGGGATCCCGGAGCCCGGGAGCTCGCGCATCGAACCTTGGCCGCCATCGGCGATTTCTACATGATCCCGGACAGCGCCCTGTGGCGCGGCAAGCTCGATCGAGCGAGGATGCCGGTGTCTCAGCCGGTCCTTTCACGCCTCCTGTACCACCTTTTCGTCGCCCTCTCGGAGGCCGAGAGGGTGCTGGAGAGCGCGGCGAGTATCTCTCCCGCGGGGGCGGTATAGGCATGGCCCACAGCCCGCGCGTCGAGTCGATCCTCGCGATCATCTCGCGAAAGCGCAGCGTCTCCGTGCTCGAGCTGAAGGAACGGCTCGGCGTCTCCGAGGTGACGATCCGCAAGGACCTGGACTACCTCGAGAGCGAAGGCATCATCGTGCGCACCCACGGGGGCGCGACCATGGCCGAAGACCAGCGCGTCATGCGCCCCGTGGGCATGCGCGAGGGCCTGCGCCAGGAGGAGAAGAACGCCATCGCCCGCTCCGCCCGGGAGTACGTCGCCGAGGGAGAGACCATTTTCCTCGACGCGGGCACGACCTGCCGCGCCATCGCGCACGAGCTTCGCGGCATGAGTCTCCAGGTGGTCACCACGTCCTTCGACGTGATCGAGGAGCTGGCCGACGCCGAGGGAATCTCGCTGTACTGTCCCGGCGGCAGCCTCCGCCGCGAGTCGCGCTGTTTCATCGGCCCGGCGGCGATCGAGGCCCTGGAAAACATCCAGGTCCAGAGCTGCTTCCTCGGGGCGACGGGCTTCACGAGCGGCGGGAATTTCGCGACCCAGAACGCCAACGAGGCGCAGATCAAGCGGCAGGTGCTCAAGATGTCCAAACGCCGGATCATCGCTGCCGACTCGAGCAAGTACGGCGTCAGCGCGTTCTCGATCTACGCGAGGCCGGGCGACGTCGATCTGCTCATCACGGATTCGGGCTTCGTCGACTCGGGGCAGCTGCTCTCGCTCGGCATCGAGGTGCTGCTGGCTCCGCCGGGAGAGTCCTGACATGCGGCTCGCCAACTTCCTCGTCGCCCAGTCGGGCGGACCGACCGCGGTCCTCAACGCCAGCGCCGCGGGGGCCGCCCTGGCCGCCCTGAGCCTGCGCGGGGTGGGGAATGTCTGGGCCGCCCGGGAAGGTCTCCTGGGCCTGTTCGACGACGATCTGATCGACCTCAGGGCCGAGGGCCGCAGGAGCCTTCGCGCCCTCGCGCGGGTTCCCGGAGCCGCCTTCGGATCGTGCCGGCGAGGCCTGGCTGACGAGCTCGACCGCGAGCGCGCGCTCGCGCAGCTGAGGCGGCGCGACGTGCGGCTCCTCCTCTACATCGGCGGCAACGACTCGATGCGGACCGCCGCCGACATCGACACGCTCGCGCGAGACTCGGGCTACGAGCTCGTCGTGGTGGGCGTCCCCAAGACCATAGACAACGACCTTTTGGCCACGGATCACTGCCCCGGCTACGGCAGCGCGGCCAGGTACGTCGCGACGACGGTGATGGAGGCCGGCCTCGACACCGAGGCCCTGTCGAGCTCCGACCGCGTCAACGTGATCGAAACCATGGGCCGGGACTCGGGCTGGCTCGCGGCCGCCTCGACCCTGGGCCGGCGGGAGCCGGGCGAGGCGCCGAACCTGGTGCTCCTGCCCGAGTCGGTCTTCGACGAGGAGCGCTTCTGCGCCGCCGTGGAGGCCTCGCTCAGCCGGCTCGGACGCTGCGTCGTGGCCGTGGCCGAGGGCGTCAAGCGGGCGGACGGTTCCTACCTGAGCGCCCAGGGAGGGCCCTTCGGCGCCGATCACTTCGGGAACGTGCAGCTCGGGGGCGCCGCTCTCGCCGTGAAGGCCGTCGTCGAGGCGCGGCTGGGAGCCAAGACGAGATATTCCATCCCTTCGACCGCGCAACGCGTCGCCGGGCACTGGGCCTCGGGCCGGGACCTTGCGGAGGCCGCGGAGGCGGGAAGGGCCGCGGTGAAGCTGGCCGCCCGGGGGGAGGGAGGCCGGATGGTCACCCTGGAGCGCGTCTCCGACTCGCCCTATCGCTGCCGCACGGGGAGCGTCGGCCTCGGCGAGGTGGCCGGCAAGACCAGGACCTTCCCCGCCGCATGGCTGAGCGACAACGGCATGGACGTCGACGAAGCCTTCGCGGCCTACGCCTTGCCCCTGGTCGCCGGCGAATCCCGCCCGAAGTTGCGCGACGGGCTTCCCGAATATCCGCGTTTGAGATCGAGACCGTCAGACTGAGCGCCGCCCGGGGCGATGCCTCGGGACGGGGCCGGAGCGAAAGGAGTTTTGGATGAGTTATATAGAGGATATGTTCGGCCTGAAGGACAGCGTCGTCGTGGTGACCGGGGCGGGCGGCGCGATAGCCGGGGTCATGGCCGAGGCCTACCTGCGCGCGGGCGCCAAGGTGGCCCTGTGGCTGCACCGCGCGGAAGGCCTCGCCGCGGCCCGCGAGCGCTTCCTGCCCTTCGCGGCCGGGCCCGACTCGCTCTTCGTCGTCGCCTGCGACACGGGCGACCGCGGCCGCGTCGAGGCCGCCTACGACGAGACTGCGGCCGCCCTGGGCCATCCCGTGGTGCTCGTCAACGCGGTCGGAGGCAACCGCGGCAAGACTTCCTTCGTCGAGGCCGATCTCGGGGCCTTCGAGGACATTCTCAAGCTCAACCTGCTCGCCGGGCTCGTCGTGCCCACGCAGGTCTTCGCCTCCCGCTGGATCGCCGCCGGGCTGCGCCGTCGTTCCGTCATCAACATGACCTCGATGGGATCCTACGTTCCGCTCTCGGGCGTCTGGGCCTACGACGCCGCCAAGGCCGGGGTGCTCAACCTGACCGTCGCCTGCGCCAAGGAGTTCGGCCCCTCGGGCATCCGGGTGAACGCGATCGCGCCGGGTTTCTTCCTCGGGCAGCAGAACTACTCGCTGCTCATAGCCGACCGCGCGACGGGCGAACTCACCCGGCGGGGCGCGGACGTCGTGGCGCGCACGCCCTTCGGCCGCTTCGGCGACCTGGACGAGCTGCGCGGCGCGGCTCTCTTCCTCGCGAGCGAACGGGCCTCGGGCTTCGTCACCGGAATTTCGGTTCCCGTCGACGGAGGCTTCCTCGCCGACAACATCTGAAAGGCGCATCATGAAGACATTCCTCGATTCCGACTTCCTCCTCTCGACGAAGACCTCGGTCCGGCTCTATCGCGAGCACGCGGAGAACGCGCCGATCCATGATTTCCACTGTCATCTCGATCCCCGCGCCATCGCCGAGAATCGCGGCTTCGCGAATCTGACCGCGGCCTGGCTGGCGGGCGACCACTACAAATGGCGCGCCATGCGGGCCTCGGGCGTGCCCGAAGCACTCATCACGGGCGAGGCCTCGCCCAAGGAGAAGTTCGACGCCTGGGCGCGCACGATTCCCCTCATCGCCGGCAATCCGCTCTTCCACTGGTCGCACCTCGAGCTGCTGCGCTATTTCGGCATCCGCGGCGTCACGCTCTCCCCCAAGACCGCCGACGAGATCTGGGCCGAGGCCAATCGGCTCCTCGCCTCGGAGGGCTTCCGCGTCCGCGGTCTCCTCGCCTCGCGGGGCGTGAAGACCGTGTGCAGCACGGACGATCCGGCGGATTCCCTCGCCTGGCACACGGCGATCGCGGCCGATTCCGGCATGGGCTTCTCCGTTCGGCCGACCCTCAGGCCCGACAAGCTTTTCGCCCTCTCCGACCCGGCCGTCTTCCGCTCCTACCTCGAGCGCCTCGGCGCGGCGGCGAAGGTCTCGATCGATTCATGGGAAAGCCTCCTCGGCGCCCTCGACGCGAGGATCGAGTTCTTCGACTCCCTCGGCTGCCGCGCCTCGGACCACGCCCTCGCGGACACCGAGTTTCTCGAAAGCGGGCCCAAGGACGCCGACCGGATCCTGCGCGAGGTCCTTTCGGGCGGGAGCGCGGGGAACGAGGATCGCATCCGTTTCCGCTCCGCCCTCCTCGTCGAACTCGGCAGGCGGTACGCGCGCAAGGGCTGGGTCATGCAGCTCCACGTCGGAGCGGCGCGCAATCTCAATTCGCGCGCCTTCGCGAAGCTCGGCCCGGACACGGGCTACGACGCGATCGGGAGCAGCCTCGATCCCACGGGCCTGGCTTCCCTCCTCGACGCCCTCGACCGCGAAGAGTCGCTGCCGAAGACCATACTGTTCTGCCTCAATCCGGGCGACACGGAAATCCTCGCCGCCCTGGCCGGCGTGTTCTCCTCCTCCTCGCCCGGCAGGGTGCAGCTCGGGGCGGCCTGGTGGTTCCTCGACCGCAAGCAGGGCATGGAGCGCCAGCTCGAGGTCCTCTCCTCCTACGGGGTCCTGGGCACCTTCGTGGGCATGCTCACCGATTCGCGCAGCTTCCTTTCCTTCCCGCGGCATGAGTATTTTAGGCGCATACTCTGCGATATGCTCGGCCGCTGGGTCGAGGAAGGCGAGCTGCCCGACGACGAGAGCCTCCTGGGGCCCCTGGTCGAGGGAGTCTGCCACATCAACGCGCAGAGGTATTTCGGCTTCTAGAGGGCGAGAATGGACGGAGATCCGTCCTCGGCCCGCCGAGGGAGGTCGGCTACGAGAGCGGCGGAAAGCAACGACGAGCTCGTGCGGATCGTCAAATACCGGGCCGCCTCCTATCTGACCGGCGGCGTGCGGGACGCGCGCGTGCTGGACGCGATGCGCGACATCGATCGCGCCCGGTTCCTTCCCCATGAATACCTCTGGGCGGCCTATTTGGACGAGAGCGTGGACATCGGCCGCGGGCAGACCTGCTCGCAGCCGTCCATGACCGCCTTCATGCTCGACAAGCTCTCGCTGCGGCCCGGGCTGCGCGTCCTGGAGATCGGCGCGGGCTCGGGCTACGCCGCGGCCCTCGCGGCCCTGCTCTGCCGCCCGGGCGGCCGCGTGATCGCGGTCGAGATCATTCCCGAACTGGCCGCCCGGGCGCTGGCCAACTGCGCCTCGGCCGGGCCGCGCTACGGCCCGCCGCTCTCCGACGACATCGACTTCGTCGCGGCCGACGGCTCCGCGGGCCTGGGCGAGCGCGGCCCCTTCGACCGCATACTCGTCTCGGCGGGCGTCCGGCGTTCCCGGCTGCGCGGCCTGGGGGGCGGCCGCGAGGGCGGCAGCGGCGCCGAGGGCGGGGGCGGCGGCGGCTTCCGCGAGGAGCCGCTCCTGGACCAGCTCGGCCCCGGCGGCATTCTCGTCTACCCCGAGGAGCGCGGAAATCTGTACCGGATCGAGCGGCGCGGCGAGGCCTTGCTGCGGGACAGGTGGAGCGGCGTGGCCTTCGTGCCGCTGCGGGGCCGCAACGCCTAATCCCCTCGGCCCCCGCCCAGGTCGGCGTACAAGCGCTCCATGAAGGGCCCGAGGTTCCGGAAGTGGTCGCCCTTCCAGTAGGCCTTGCCACAGGGGACGCAGACGAAGAACTCATCGTAGCGCCGGGCCACTATGGCCGGCACCAGGGGGCGGATCTCCTCCCGCGAGGCGCGCCGCAGGAGCGCGCCGCAGGCGGCGCAGCGGCTGAAGGGGCGGCAGCGATCGGCGAGGCCGAAGCGCCGCGAGACCTCCAGAAGCTGCGCGTAGGGTTCCGGCGAGAGGATGAGCATGGCCCGGTTCGGGGCGGCGTGGAGCTCCCGAGTGTAGAGAAGCGCGCGGTTTCTCGTGAGCACGATGCGATCTTCGGCGAGAGCGGTCCCGATGATGTCCGCGGTTTCCCGTTCGTTCTTCCAGGATGCGTCGAAGCCGAGCAGTCTGAGCGTGCGGGAGAGGGTGCCGAGGTGCAGGTCGAGGACGAAGCGCGGCTCGGAGTCGAGGGCGACGGGCTCCGGAAGCGGGAGGAGGAGGACGGTCGAGGCGTCCGGAGGCGGCAGTTCGAGAGGCCATTCCGCGCCGTCTATCAGGGCCGATCCGATCTCGAGTCGCGGGATGCCCACGCTTTCCGCCAGGTGCCCGAGGCTCTGGTCGGCGCGGAAACGAACGGGAAAGCTCAAACGCGCCGAGGCGTCTCCGTGGCGCCGACCCGGCGACTGACCGCCGCGGACGATCAGAGTGAGGCGACCGCGCACCTGGAAGCGCGTGCGCCGCTGGGCGAGTCCTTCTTCTTCCGACGAAGGCATGGAAGGCCGTCAACCCGCCGCGATGAGCGTGTAGGCCCTCTCCTTTTCATGAGGGTAGAGCTCCACGGGCATCCTATCCTTGCCGAGAGCGTTGACGACCATATAGCGGGCGCAATGCAAGTTGTTGTTTCTGCAATAGTGGACCTTGAGTTCCTCGACTTTTTCCGGCACGTTCCCCAGCTTGTCGTTGTAGAAGGGGCATTTCTCCATGAACTCGCACTCGCCCATACTCTTCCTCATAGTGCAACGATTCCAATCGATACTATTTTCACCTGCTTCGCTTGTCAATCGCGCATCTGGAAAGATGCGGCATACGGTTTTCGGAGTCTGGGCATCAAGTTCGGCGTGGATCGCGTACCCCTGGTCCGCGATCCACGCCGATGGTTGGAAGAGTTTCGCCTAAAGCGGGCTTGTTAGGAATGGACGGCCCTGACGGCGCCCCGCTCGAGGAGCTTCGCGAGCGCGGCGGCCGGGTCCTTCTGCTTGCCCAGGAGGATCATGGCGGCGATGATGTAGGGCTTGTAGCTCGCCTCGCGGTAGGTATCGTCGCGGTAGCGCTCGAAGACGCTCGCCGCGACTTCGCCGGCCGCGCAGGAGACATCGGTGATGTCCGCGGGGAGGCAGTGCATGTACAGGGCCCTGCCGGACTTCGTGAGCTTCATCTTCTCCTCGGTGCACTCCCAGTCCTTGAACTTGGCGTTGTTGGCGAGGGCGCTCTTCTCAAGTTCCTTGAGGCCCGCCTGGTCTCCGGCGTGCAGGAGGGGCACGCGCTTCTGCATGACGTCGTAGGGGGCCCAGCTCTTCGGGTAGACGATGTCGGCGTTCTTGAAGGCCTCGTCCATCGAGTAGACG
>JAJXZP010000073.1 GCA_021779995.1 bacterium
CCTTGCCGTGCTCCGCGACCTGACCGACGACGACTGGGCCAGGCCGGCGCTGCCGGGCTGGACGGTCAAGGACGTGCTGGCCCACCTCGCGCACCTGGCGTCGGTGGCTGCGGGGATGCCCCAGCCCGAGGGCGGTCGGATCGCGCTCGGTATCTCTCCGGTCGGCAGGTTCCGTTCCTTCGAAACCCGGGGATCGGGTATGGGCACGGCGTCGAGCAGCGCCTTCGTGTACGGATGGTGCGGATGGGAGAACAGCTCGTCCCTCGTCGTGATCTCGACGATCCTCCCCAGATACATGATGGCTATCCGGTCGCACAGGTACTTGGCCGTGGCCAGATCGTGCGTGATGAAAAGATAGGTGAGCCCCATCTCCTCCTTCAGGTCGCGCATGAGCTGCATGATGAGCGCGCGCACCGAGACGTCGGCCATGGCGATGGGCTCGTCGGCCACGAGGAAGTCGGGCCTGGTCACCAGGGCGCGCGCCAGGACCACCCGCTGGCTCTGCCCGCCCGACAGCTGGTGCGGGTATTTGCGGTACAGGTACTCCGCGGGCGCGAGGCCCACCTTGTTCATGATGTCGAGGACGATGCCCGGCCGCTCGCGGCGCGAGCCGATCTTGTGGATGAGGAGAGGATGCCCGATGGCCTGGCCCACGCTCATGCGGGGGCTCAAGGAGCTCACCGGGTCCTGGAAGACTATCTGCATTTTCTCCCGCAGAGCCTCGAACTCCCGCGTGGAATAGGTCGTGATGTCGTCGCCGCGGTAGTCGACCCGGCCCGAAGTCAGCTCGATGAGGCGTATGAGGAGCCGGCCGGTCGTGGACTTTCCGGAGCCGCTCTCCCCCGCCAGCCCGAGCACCTCGCCTTCGGCTATGTCGAAGCTCACGTCGTCGACGGCGTGCACGGCCAGGCGCTTCTTCGTGAACGAATCGACGAGACTCCCCTTGACGGGAAAGTTCTTTACCAGGTGCTCTGCCCGAATAAGCGTCGCCATGTCACACTCCCCCTTCGTAGAGCCAGCACGCGGTCCGGCGCCCGCCGTAGTCCTTGAGCGGAGGCACCCGCGAGCGGCAGATGTCCATCGCCTTGGGGCAGCGCGGCGCGAAGGGGCAGGCCGTGGGCTCGCCCACCAGGTCGGGCGGGCTTCCCGGCATGGCGTTCAGCTCCTTCTGCTCGAGCAGGATGTTGGGCACGCAGTTCATGAGCCCCTGCGTATACGGATGCAGCGGCTTCTCGAAGATCTGGTTCACCGTCGCCAGCTCGACCAGCCTTCCGCCGTACATCACGGCGATGCGGTCGGCCATCTGCGCCACCAGGCCCAGGTTGTGCGAAATCAGCACGACCGTGAGGTTGTACAGCTCGTGCAGCCGGATGAGCAGCTCGGTGAAGCCGGCCTCCACGATGACGTCGAGGGCGGTGGTCGGCTCGTCGGCGAGCAGGATGTCGGGATGGAGGATGAGGGCCAGGCCGATCATGATCCGCTGCCGCATGCCGCCCGAGAGCTGGTAGGGGTACTCCTTGAGCCGGTTCCCCTCGATGCCCAGGTCCGCGAGGATCTTCTTCGCCCGCTCGATGCATTCGGGCACGCCCGTCCGGGGCTCGTGCACCTGGATGGCCTCGATGAAGTGCCGCTCGACCGACATGAGCGGATCGAGCGAGGTCAGCGGATTCTGGAAGATCATGGCGATGTTGCGCCCCCGCATATCCAGGAGCGTGCGATCGTCCATGCCGAGGATATCGGTACCCTTGTACAGGATGCTCCCCGAGCCGATCCGCCCCGGCGGCTTCATGAGTTTCAGTATGGACAGGCCGAGAGTGGACTTGCCGCAGCCCGACTCGCCGACTATCCCGAGCACCTCGCCCTTGTAGATGGACAAGGTCACGTCCTGCACGGCGTGAACGGTGCCGATGGAGATCGGATAGATGATGGACAGGTCCCGGATATCCAGGATCGGTTCGTTCGCGGAATCGGGCATCGTTAGTACTCCTGCAGCCGCGGGTTGAGGATTTCGGAGAGGCCCTCGCCGAGCATCGTGAATCCGAGCGCCAAGATCATGATCATGAGGCCGGGATAGGTGATCATCCACCAGACCCCGGAGGGCAGGAATTTCTTGCCCATGGAGAGGTCCATGCCCCAATCGGGGATGCCCGCCGGAAGCCCGAGGCCGATGTACGACAGCGCCGCCTCCGTCATGATGGCGTCGGCGATGTTGAGCGAGAAGACGACGACCACCGTGGCGATGACGTTCGGGAAGATGTACTTCGCGAGCACCGTCGGACGCCGGGCGCCGATCGCGTTGGCCGCCTCGACGTAGAGCTCCTGCTTGATCGAGAGCGTCTGTCCTCGGACGAGCCGGAAGTAGGTCGGCACGTAGACCACCGCGACGGCCACCGTGATGTTGATGACGCCCGGCCCGAGCATCGCGGCGAAGGCGATGGCGAGGATGAGGCCGGGGAAGGAGTAGATCGAGTCCATGATGAGCGAGATGACCTTGTCGCCGAAGCCGCCCGAGAAGCCCGAGACGAGCCCGAGCGGAATGCCTATGAGGGCGGAGGCGAGAGAGGCCGCTATGGCGACGCCCAGGATGGTCTGCGCCCCGTAGACGATGCGAGACCACACGTCGCGGCCCAGGTTGTCCGTGCCCATGAGATGAGCGGCGCTCGGCGGCTTCATCTGGGGCCCGGCGTTCATGTCCTCCGGCCTGAAATGCGTGAATAGGTGGGGGAAGAGCGTCATCGTCACGATGGCCGCGATCACGACGACGCCGGCCACGAGGATCCACCATTCGATGCGATAGCGCCGTGCGGCCTCGGAGAAGCGCCGGAACAGAGCGGCGACCGCCCCCGCGGGCGAGTACTTGGCGGCCCTGATCTCGCGACCGCCCGATGTTGCGTTCATTGCCTGCCCTCCTAGAGCTGGACCCGCGGGTCTATGATCGCGTAGACGATATCCACGATGAGCGAAACCACGCTCACGAAGAGGGCGTACACGATGATCACCCCCTGCACCGTCGGATAGTCCCGGAGGTAGATGCGCTCGAGGAGGAGCCGCCCCATGCCGGGCCAGGAAAAGGTCGTCTCCGTGAGGATGGCTCCCGCCAGCAGGGCGCTGAACTGGAGCCCCAGCATCGTCACGATGGGGATGAGGGCGTTCTTGAGCGCGTGCTTGTACACCACCCTGCGCTCGGGCACGCCGCGGGCCCTGCTCGCGAGCACGTAGTCCGACTTGAGCACGTCGAGCATGTTGGCCCGCGTCAGCCGCACGAAGACGCCCGACAGGGTGATGCCGAGCGTGAAGGCCGGGAGGACCAGATGCATGAGAACGTCGCCCAGGTCGGCGAAATTGCCCTTCATGAGCGTGTCGAGGACGTAGAATCCCGTCCTATCGAAGTCCGACGAGATGATCCGGGCCCCGACTCTGCCCGCGATGGGGAAGATGGGAAGCAGCACGCCGAAGACCATCTGCAGGATGAGGCCCATCCAGAACACGGGAATGCAGTACACGATGTTGGCGTAGAAGCGGATCCCGAAATCCTGCGCGGTGCGCCGTTTCCGGGACGCGCGCACGCCCAGCGGAATGCCGATCCCCAGGGTGACGATGAGGCCGAAAAGGGTCAGCTCGATGGTCGCGGGAAGCCGCTGCGCGATGGGATGGGAAACCCTCTCCACGAAGATCATGGAATTGCCCAGGTCGCCGTGGGCGAGCTGGCCGAGATAGTCGATGTACTGCTCGAAGATGGGCTTGTTGAGCCCCAGCTCCGCCTTCTTCTGCTGGATGACGTATTCGGGCGCGTGACCGCCGAGCATGGCCGAGACCGGGTCGCCCGGCATGACCCGCAGGACGACGAAGACCAGGGTCAGGAGCACGAAGAGCATCGGGATGGTCAGGAGAACACGCATCAGGAAATAGTTGAGAATGCGTCGCATCGGTCCCCTCTTATAGACCGAGCCCTCCCGAGTGGGAGGGCTCGGTTGCGGATCGTGATTACTCCAGGCGCGGCTATTTTACGAAGCGCAGCTGGTCGTAGTTGAAGATGAGGGGCGGACCGATCTTGACGCCCTCGACATTCTTCCGGGTGAAGATGAAGAGGTTGCCCTGGAAAATCGGGACGGTCAAAGACTCACCAGGCCACATGGCTTGGACTTCCTTGAAGATCTTGGCTCGCTCGCTCGGGACGAGGCTCTGCTGTTCCTGCGTGAAGAGATCATCCCACTTCTTGTTGGAGAAGAAAATGCCCTCTCCGGCCGAGGCGGCGGTCTGCGCGAAGGCGGCGGTGTAGTCGTCCGGATCGATGTAGTCGGGGTACCAGCCGAGGAGGTAGGCGGGCATCTGCTTGTTGTTGAACTGCTGCTTGTAGGTGGCCCATTCGGCGCTCTTCACGGTGACCTTGACGAGCGGGCAGCGCTCGATCTCCTGCTTGAGGACGTCGCCGAGATTGACTTCGGTGTCGCCGTAGTGGGTGGGCGTGTACCAGAGGTCGAAGGCGAAGGGACTTTCCCTGGTGTAGCCGAGCTTGGAGAGGATCTTCTCGGCGAGCTTCACGTTGCCGTCGCCGAGGGCGGCCTTGAAGTTGTCGGTATGGCCGGCCATGCCTATGGGGACCATGGAATAGAGCGGTATAGCCTGGCCGAGGTACACCTTCTGGGTGATCTCAGGCCTGTTGATGAGGGCGCCGATGGCCTGGCGCAGCTCCTTGTTCTGGAAGACGCTCTGCGAGCACTCGAAGCAGAGGAAGCGGATGAAGGGGCTGGCGATCTTGAAGGTGTTGAGCTTGGGATTCTTCTGCAGATCGCTGATGTCGGAGGGATTCAGGGTCTTGTAGGCCAGGTCGATCTCGCCCCGCTCGAGCGCGAGCCGCATGGTGGTCGCGTCGTCGAAGTAGCGGATGATGATCCTCTTGATGTGCGGCGGCGGCCCGTAGTAGTCGGGGTTGGCGTCGAGCACGACTTCCTCGTCGCGCTTGAAGGAGGTGCACTTGTAGGGGCCGAGACCCACGAGGGCGCCGCCCTTGAGTTCGCTGGGGTTGGTGATGAAGTGGTCGGCCGGGTAGACATTCGGGCTCAGGGGGAAATAGGGCGGGTTGCCGGCCACGAGGGTCGGGAAGAAGGGCGTCGGTCCCATGAGAATGAACTTCACGGTGTAGGGGTCGACGACCTGCACTTCCTTTACGAACTGCGTGACGAGCCACGAGGGATCGCCCTTGAGGCGCATGACGCGGTCGATGGACCACTTCACCGTGTCGGCGGTGAAGGGGGTGCCGTCGGTGAACTTGAGGCCGTGGCGCAGATAGAAGGTGTACTCGGTTCCTTCCTTGTTGACCGTGTAGCGCTCGGCGAGGGCGGGCACGACCTTGTCGGTGCCGGGCTCGTAGCCGAGCAGGCCCTTGTCGATGTTCTGGAAAATGTCCCAGGTGTGCTGGTCGTAGGCGCTGGCCGGGTCCATGACGGTCACCTTGTCGGTGGTGCCATATACCAGGGTGGACTGGGCCCAGGCCGTGCCTGCGCAGAGCAGGGCGAAGGCCAGGGCGAGCAGACTAAAACGACGTTTCATAAAGCCTCCTCATGAAACCGCAAGATTCCCGTCATTATCTTTTCTGATCCCGGGAATGTCAATGTTTTTCTCCGGTCGCGCGCCGGGAAACGCCCGTCTTCCCAGCTTGCGTCGATGGGGGTATGATATGAAGAGTCTTATCCGGTCGGAGGACCTGTGAGGATTCTCCCGAAGCGTTTCTTCGACGAATTCTTCCTTTATTCGAGTCAGTTCGTCGTTTTTTTCATCCTGATGCTCCTGATCACGCCCGCGACGGACTCGCTCAGGCCGGCGGCGCTGCTCATCGTGGTCGGGTTTCTCGTGATCCAGATACTCCTATTGGTGGGTCAGGGCAACAAACCGCTACTCCGCGTGCTGTTCTCCTTCATAACGCCCGCCGGCTACGCGCTCGTCCGGACCATCACGGGCAGCCTCCTTCCCTACGACATGGCCAATTTCTTCCTCTTCGCCGCGGCCTTCTATGTGGGGCTTTTGCAGGCCGTCGCGCTCGGGGCCCGGAGCCGCACCGTCAAACAGCTCGCGGAGACCCTCCTGGCCCTCGGCGCGGTGCTCGTCTTCGTCTTCTTCTATTTTTATCTCGACCTCCACCTCGGCCTTTCGCGGCGTCTCGCCGCCGGCGCGATCAGCGCGGCGAAGTATCGCGCGGCTCTCGACCTCCGCGCCTTCCCCCCCGCCTTCATCGCCTTCCTCGAATCGCCGCAGAACGGCTTCGTGGTCTTCGGCGCGGCCACCTTCGGCATCATGCTGCTCGTGAGCAAGGTGAAGGCGGTCAACTTGCGCTCCCGGATGGAACGGCTCTTCAATGCCATCCGTCTCGACGAGCGGGCCCTCCCCGACCATACCGAGGGTCAGCAGTCCGTCGTCACCGTGCTGTCCGCCGACATCCGGGACTTCACGGGCATCGCCGAGCGGGTGAGCGCCGACCGGGCCGTGGCGATCCTGAATCGTTACTACTCGCTCTGGGCCCTGGCCGCCGACAAACACGCGGGCAGGGTGGCCGGCATCGCCGGCGACTCCGTTCTCATCGTGTTCGGACTCCTGGGCGAGAAGGACGCGGCCGAGCGGGCCCTGGCCTGCGCCGACGACTTCACGACGGCGCTGCCGGGGCTCCGCGACGATCTGCAATCCGCCTCCCTGCCTGCGCCCCAGGAAGTCAGCATAGGCATACATTCGGGTCCCATTGTGGCTGGAGAGCTCGGCATCCAGGGCTCGCGGCGCCTCGGCATATTCGGCGACGCCGTGTCCGTGGCGGCGCGGCTCGACTCCCTGTGCAGGGAGTTAAAGCAGGAGCTGATCGTCTCGCAGCCGGTGTTCCGGCAGCTCGGCCTCGACAGTCAGGCCCGGCTCGTCCGGATCGGAGAAGTGCTCCTGCGCAACAGCACCCAGCCCGTGCCGGTGTACGGGCGCAAGTAGCGTCCGCCGCTCCGGCGACCCGGCGGACGCCGAGGCGGACCCGCTCTAGGCGCCGAGCGAGTGGCGCTTGACCTTCTTGGTCGTCGTCTCTTCCATCCGCTGCCTGAGCACCGTCACCTTGGCGATCTTCTGGTAGGGCAGGAGCTTCTGGTTGACCTCGTCGACGATATGCCGCAGCCGGGCTTCGGCGGCGGACCAGTCGATCCCGGCCGTCGCCGAGGTTCCGGCCGTCGCCGAGGTCCCGACCGTTTCGGCCGCCTTCAGGGGGAATCGCTCGGCGCTCGGATACAACAGGGCCTCGATCCCCTCGCTCTTCATCTTCACATCCTCGAGATAGCCGCGCACGAGAACCTGCTCGACCTCGTCGTAGAGCTGGAAGCGGTTTTCGATCTCCTCGGGGAAGACGTTCTTGCCGCCCTCGGTGACGATGAGGTTCTTGGCCCGGCCGGTCAGGTACACGTAGTCGCGGTCGTCCAGATAGCCCAGGTCGCCGGTCCTGAACCAGCCGTCCTCGGTGAACACCTCGGCCGTCTCCTCGGGCATCTGGTAGTAACCGGCCATCACCATGGGCCCCTTGACGGCGATCTCCCCGACGCCGTTCTCGTCGGGGTCGAGAATCTTCATCTCGACGCCCGGGACGATGCGCCCGACGCTCGTCTCGATGTAGGCGTCGGTGGGATTGAGCGTGATGATCGGCGAGGTCTCGGTGAGCCCGTAGCCCTGGACGAAATCGATGCCCAGCTGGTTGTACAGCCGGAAGACGCTCGGCGCGAGGGGTCCGCCGCCCGAGATGCAGATGCGTATCGAGGCCAGGCTGGCCTTGTCGAGCAGCGAATGGAACATGCTCTTGCCGGGGTTGACGCCGCTCACCTTCTTGATGAAGCCCGAGAGCGCCATGAGCGCG
This sequence comes from bacterium, assembly GCA_021779995.1. GTDB lineage: Bacteria > Spirochaetota > Spirochaetia > Treponematales > Rectinemataceae > JAJXZP01. Next base: position 7,868 of record JAJXZP010000073.1, read on the forward strand.
CGGATGAGGGCGTAGACGAGGACGCCCTTCTCCCGCACCGCCTTGAGGATGCCCGAGAGCACCTTGTTGAACAGGAGCGGCACCCCGAGGAACATCGTGATCTTCGCCTCCTTGAGGTCCTTCAGCACCTGCTTGATGACCATACGCTTGCCGAAGACCACCTCGGCGCCCACCGAGATGGCCTCGATGAAGACGGCGAGCATCGTGTAGGAGTGGTGGATGGGCAGGAGGGCGTAGAAGACGTCCGTGGGATGGACGCGAAGATTGGCCTGGGACAGAAAGCAATCCGAAACGAGATTCCGGTGGGTGAGCATGACGCCCTTGGGCTTCCCCATGGTGCCGCTCGTGAACAGGATGGCGGCCAGATCCCCTTCGCCCGGACGCTCGGCCGGGGCGGGAGCGGCCCCCGCCTCGAGCGAGTAGATGTAGTTCTCGCGCCCCGAGGCGAGCGAGAAATAGCCCTTGAGGCCGGGGCAGGAGGCGCGGAGCTCGGAGGCCTTCTCCTCGTCGCTGAAGAGGAGGGAGGCTCCGCCCGCCCGCACGAGGTTGCCGATCTCGGCCGCGCTCAGCTGGTAGTCGATGGGCACGACGACCGCCCCGGCGAACAGCGCGGCGAGGTAGGCCACCGCCCATTCGGGACTGTTCTTGCCGGTCACCGCCACCTTGTCTCCGCGGCCGATCCCGAGGGACCTGACGGCTCCGGCCACGCGCTTCACGACGGCGAGGGCTTCCGCGTAGGACAGGCTGATGCGATCGGGCTCGTAGACCGTGAAGCAGGCGCGGCCCGGCAAGCGCATGGCCGTCAGCGAAAACAGCTCGGGGAGGGTCGGCCACTCGCCGGAGAAGGCGCTGCCGCGAAACTCGTCCAAAAACTTCCAGGGAGGAGGGGCTTCCGTCTTCATATTCACCTCGCATCGCCGATCCTCGACGCGTGGTGGACCGGACGTATGGAGACTATGATACTTTCATGCGATACGTACCCGCAAGTAACCTTGGGCTCGGCGAATATGTTATTGTCTGCGAGGGGAACATGGGTAAACCGTCCTTCGTCCGAGACGAGATCACCCCGCGCGCGGTCATCGCCGTCCTGGCCGCCTCCTTCGCGCTCGGCGCCGCCTTCCTCATGCTCACGCTCGGCCTGGCATCCTGCTCGACCTCCGTGGTCGGATCGATCGCCCAGGAGGGAAGCGCGCAGCTCTCCATCGACGCGGCGATACCTCCAGTCCTGGCCGACAAGCTGCGGAGGCTGTCGCAGCTCGGGCCCGAAAAGCCGCTCTTCGACTCCTCCGCCATCAGGAAGTCGCTCGAAAGCCGCCCCGACATCCGGCTCGTCTCGCTCTCCGAGCCGACCCCGGATTCAGTTCGGGCGCTGGTGGTCGTGCCCAGCTTCGAGCGGCTCGTCGCCTCGGGCGAGCTCGGCGGCACGGGCTTGATCACCCTCGGCACCGGGCCCGGATGGAAAGAACTTCGCGTGCGGCTCGAGCGCGGCCGCGCGGCCGCGTTGACGAAGCTTTTCCCCGGCGTCGACCCCGACCTCCTTGATTCGCTTTCTCCACCCGCGCTCGAGACCGACCCTACATCCGTTTCCGACTATCGGAGCATGCTCGCGAGCGTGTTCGGCGAGCTCGCCATGCCCGCCCTCGACTCGGCCCGCGTCCGCGTGAGCCTGTCCGCGCCGGGGGAGGTGCTCGATTCGGGCGGGGGAAAGCTCGAGGGACGTACGCTCCTGGTCTCCATACCCGCGATCGACGCGCTCGTGCTCGAGAAGCCCATCGAGTTTTGGCTGCGTTGGAAGAATTGAAAACAGGGAAGGCCGCGTGGTTGCGCGGCCTTCCGTTTTTAATGATATAGGGTTTGCCGGAGCTTTTTTTACTTGTCTATTTTTACCTGTTTTTTTCTATGGCGACACGCTCCATCGGAGCGGCCGCTATTTTTACCTAAAGCTTTTACATTCTCGTTGCCGAGTTGCCCTCTATAAGCAAGGGGCATGCCACCACAATCATATTTCGCTATAATTCGATAAATTTTATCTTGATCTTATTTGTTTGTTATATATACAATTATGCAAAATGTCACACGCCACTGTATTTTTTCTTTTAGGGCCTAGACTTTCCGCCCTGTGAATATTTTCTCAATAATGATGAATGACTACACTACATAGTGTAGCAATCCATTATTTGATATATAATTAACACCGCTGTGCCGCCGTACGCGTCTGTGCAAACATTCACACCCCTAGATCGCCGTCGTCCTCCGTCGCATCGCCCGCAGCGTCGACGCGACCGGAGCTCTTGAGCCGCTTGTTCAAGGCGGTCCTCGAAAGTCCGAGCAGCTCGGCGGCGATGCCCTGATTGCCCTTGGCTCGCCGGAGGGCCTCGCGGATGAGCTCCTCGCTCGCCTCGTGGATGGTGGGGAGTTTTTCCCAGGACGAGAAGCGGGTCCGGTCCCCGACCGAGGCTCGCCGGCCGCCCTGCTCGCGACCGGTGCTCCGGATCTTGTCGCGAAAGCTCTCGAGCGAGAGCGTATTGCCCTTGCTTCTCGAAACCGCGTCGTAGACCATCGATTCGAGCTCGCGCACGTTGCCGGGGAAATCGTAGGACTCCAGGAGAATCACGAGCTCGTCCGGCACCAGGGGAGTCGTCCTGCGGCCGAGCCGCTCCGCGGCCGAGCGCGCGAAGTGCTCCAGGAGCAGCGGCAGATCGCCGAGCCGCTCCCGCAGGGGCGGAAGCTCCACCAGGTGCGTCTGGAGACGGTAGAAGAGATCCAGGCGGAAAGCGCCCGAGGCAGAGGCGCCGCGCAGGTTCTTGTTGGTGGCCGTCACCACCGCGGCGTTCGAGGCCTTGGGCAGGTCGGAGCCGAGGGGATAGTAGCGCCGATCGTCTATGAGCCTCAGCAGCTTGACCTGCGAGCCGAAGGAAAGATCGCCGATCTCGTCGAGGAAGAGCGTCCCTCCCTCGGCGCGCTCGATAAGCCCGCCCCGGTCGGCATCCGCCCCGGTGAAGGCCCCCCGCCTGTGCCCGAACAGCGAGTCCGAGAACATGGTGTCGTCGAGCCCCGCTATGTTGAGGCTCACGAGCTTGCCCGTGCGTCCGGAGAGGGTATGGACGGCCTCCGCGACGAGCTCCTTGCCCGTGCCCGACTCTCCGATGACCAGGATCGGCTTCGGCGAGGCGGCGACCGTCTCCACGTACCGCAGCACGCTCAGCATGCGCTCGTCCTTGGTGACGATCTTCGCGAAGGCGGGCGACTCGGGGCGCTTGGCCGAGAGCAGCGTGTTCTTGAGCGCGGAGTAGTCGCTCTGGAGCTCGCGGATGGACAGGGCGTGGCGGATGCTCGCCACGAGCCGCCCGGATTCCGCCGTCTTGGGCACGTAGTCGAAGGCGCCGTTGCGCATGCACTCGATGGCGCTGTCCAGATCGCTCACCGCCGTGGCGACGATGACGGGTATCTCCGGATGCCGCTCCCTCGTCTCCTGCAGGATCCGCTGCCCGGGCAGGAGGGGCATGAGCAGGTCCAGCACCATCGCGGAGATCTCGCGCTCGGAGACGATGCCCGACACCGATCGGGGATCGTCGCAGAGGATCACGTCGGGAAAGCCCTCGAAGCGCAGCAGGCGCTCCATGCGCTTGAGCACGTCGGGGTCGTCGTCGACGACGAGGATGGGTGGTCGGGCGGTTTCGCTCATGGTTGCAACTCCTCCACCGGCGCCGCGGCCGGAAATACTACTCGCACCGTGGTGCCGCGGCCGGGCCGCGAGTCGATCTCGATTTCTCCGCCGCTCTCGCGGACTATGCCGAGCGACACGGGCAGCCCCAGGCCCGTGCCGCCCGAATCGCGCTTGGTCGTGAAAAAGGGCTCGAACAGCCTTTCGCGGATGCCCGGGTCTATGCCCGATCCCTCGTCGCGGCATTCCATGACGACCGTTCCGCGCTCAGGATCGGCGAAGGTGCGCACGGTCACGCCCTGGTCGGGGCCGTCGAGGGCCTGAAGCGCGTTTTCGAGGACGTTGACCGCGACTTGGGTGATTTTCTGGTAACTGGCCCGGACCGCCGGCAGGCCGGGGGGGGCCTCCAGCCGGAAGCGCAGGGTCCTGCGTTCGATGAGCGGAGCCAGGAGGCGGGAGGCGTAGGCGACCACGGCCGAAAGATCGACGTCCTCGGGCGGCTCGGACGAGGAATCGCGGGCGTAGTCCTTGAGGTCCTCGACGATCTTCTTGATCTGTCGCCCCGCCGCGTAGGTGTCGTTCACGAGCTCGGGCAGATTCTCGAGCAGCTCGGGCGCGCTCCAGCCTCGGATGGTGAATCCGCCGGACTCCTCCATGAGCCTGCGGATGATGGGCGCGAGCTCGGTCCACACCTCGGCTATCATCGGCAGATTCCGGAGCACCGCGTTGTTGGGGGTGTTGATCTCGTGCGCCACTCCGGCGGCGAGGACCCCCAGGGTCTTGAGCTTCTCCAGCTCGGCCACCTTGCGCCGCGTGTCCAGGATTTCGCCGACCGCGCGCTTGAGGGCGACGTGCGTGTCGACCCGGGCGAAGAGCAGCTCCCTGGGGGAGAGCTTGGGGATGTAGTCGCTCGCTCCCACGCGGAAGGCCTCGGCGAGCGACTCGGGGCTCTCGCGCTCGGTCATGACGATGACGGGCAGCTCGCCGAGGGGCCGCAGTTCGCGGATCCGCTCGCAGGCGCGCAGCCCCGAGCGGCTCGGATCGGTCGCGTCGAGCAGGACGAGATCGAAGCCCTCCTCGTCCCGGGCGAGCTGCGCCGCCTGGTCGCAGGACAGGAGGGGGCGCACGCGGTAGCCGCGCTCCTCCAAGTAGTGCTTGAGCGCCTCGAGGAACACCGGGTCCTCGTCGGCGACGAGGACCCGCCCCTTCCGCAGGCCGTCGTCGACGGTCTCGCCGAGATCGGCTTCCGCGCTCGCCATGGCGGACGAGCCTCCCCGATCGACCCGCGCCGCCAAAGGCAGGGAATGGGTGCGGCGGTCGTGCCGCTCGAGGGACCATTCGGAGCGTAAAGGCAGCAGGACCAGGAAGCGGTTCTCTCCGGCGCCGCGCTCGTACTCGAGCTTTCCGCCCAGCCGCTCGATGAGGAGCCGCGTCACGAGCAGCTCGAGCCCCGGCCCTACCGTCTCGAAGCCCGCCAGGTCGACCTCGCCCAGACCCCTCTCGACGACCTCCCGCGGAAGAGGAGGCCCGCTCTCGGCGATGCAGATGCGCACCGCATCGGCCTCCGCGCGCGACTCGAGATACACCCGCCCGGAGCTGCACCTCCGCAAGGCGTCGGAATAGAGATTGTAGACGACCTGCTGGACGGCGTGGATGTCGGTTCTCATCTCGACATCCTCGATGGAGCGCTCCAGGGCGATATCCTTTCCGGCCGCGAGATAGGAGCTCACCGTCGTAGCCCCGTCCAAGGCTTCCCTGAGCGAAACGCGTTCCACGGTCAGCGCGATGTCGCCGCGGCGGAGCTGCGAGTAGGTCGAGATGGTCGAGACGTTGTTGAGGAGGCGAAGCGCCTCGGCGTGCACGAGGGACACGAGGCGCCGCGCCTCGGACCCGCCGCTCTCCGCCGCGACGGAGTCCAGGCGGCCGAGCAGGCCGATGATGCCGTACAGGGGGGCGCGGAACTCGAAGCTCGTCGCGACGAGGAAGTCCTCCTTCACGGCATTGGCCCGCTCGAGCAGCTCGATCGAACGCCGCTGCCCGCCCTCCTTCTCCAGGCGCATGGAATTGACCGTGTCGGAAATGCCGTAGGCGAGGATGAGAACCTGGATGAGCGCTCCCAGCTGCTCTCCCCTCGACCATGGCCCGTTCGAATAGCCGCCGACGAGGCCGAGCGTACCCAGCCGGGCGGCGGCCGCCCCCGCGACGCCGAAGATCCAGGCCGCCGTGAAGTACCTGGCCCGCCGTTCGCGCAGGTAGGCGCAGCGGAGACCCGCGGCCAGCATGGCCGCCAGGGCCGAAAACAGCAGGACCGAGCCGATCCGCAGCATCCAGCGATAGTCGAGCGCCGCGAGTCCGGCGAAATAAAGAGGAACGAGCACCACGTGGACGAGGAGTATCTTGTCGAGCAGCGGGGCTCTGCTCCCGGTTTCCATATATGCCCGGCCGAACAGGAAAATGCCGACCAGCATGATCCCGGAGAAGAACGGCGCCGCGCGGCGCTCGAACCACCGGTTGCCCGGCCAGAGGAACCAGCCCCCGGCTCCGTTGGCCGCGAGCAGATAGAAGAACAGGCCCGCGAGAAATACGAGATAGTAGACGTAGGAAAGCTCCCGCAGCGAGATGACGAGGAAGATCGTGTAGACGAACACGGCGAGCACGACGCCGAGTATGAGCCCCACGAAGGCCGTATCCGCGGCGTCGGCCCGGATGAAGCGGTAGGCGTCCCAGATCGAGGCGCGGATGCGCAGCGACTCCTTCGAGGCGAATCTGATGTATACGGTCTTCACATCGCCCGGGCCGATGGTGAGCCGGAAGAGAAAATCGGAGACGGCGTGACCCTGGCCGCTCTCGGGCTCGGCGGCGCCGGCGGTCTGCGTCTCGGCGCGACCGTCGGGATCGACGATGTACGCGGTGACCGAGTCGGTGCTGTTCGGTCCGGCCGCGATGAGCCAGGAGCGGTCCGAGGCGGCGCTGCGCACGGTGAAGCACAGCCAGACGGCGGTGTCGGCGAATCCGCGATAGAGGTCGGACGGGCGGCGCAGCGGCCTGAAGAGCTTGAGATCGGGGACGAACCCCAGCGAGACGGGGGCGTCTTGCGGCCTGCGCTCGTCGTACACCAGGGCCAGAGGGGCGACATCCACCCTCGTCGTCTCGTCCCGCAGTTCGATGACGCGGTCGCGCAGGCCTTCCGCCTCCTGCGGCCCTGAAGGGTCCGGCCGGACCTGCGCCGCCAGGGTGGGCGCCGCGACAGGCAGCAGGGCCAGGACGAGGGCCGCAAGAAGCCGACCGGCCAGTCCTCCCCGGCGCTTCGCGCGGTCCCTCATGCCTCCCGCTCCCAGGCGGCGCGGACCTCGCGCAGCCCCAGCTTCCCCCGCAGCGCCCCGAGGAGGGCGGGGCCGAAGCGCTCCGAGCCGCCGCGCGGCCGAGGCGCGGTCAACTCCTCGGGCATGTCGACGACGAAGGGCCGGGCGGCGATCTGCCCGGGATAGTGGGCGTCCGAGCCCGAGACGGCGGCCAGACCGCGGGTCAGGGCCGCCGCGGGGCGCCGCACGGCTTCCACCGCGTCGTAGGGCCCCGGCGGAAGGAAGCCGAGCTGGCTCGACACCGAAAACATGCCACGATCGACATGGGCGGGGATGACCAGGGCGCCCCGATCGGCGGCCGCGCGGCAGAGCTCGCCGAAGCCCAGGGACAGGGCCGCCCCGAGGTAGCGCTGCGGCAGCTCGAGCACGTTCTCATCGACATCGACGACGACCTGATCGCCCAGTTTGGCCGGATCGTAGGGCAGGGTCGGGAGACGCTCTTCCAGATAAGCTCCGAAATCGAGGACCTCGTCGAGCGTCTCGAATATGCACAGGACGTGGACCTCCTCGACGCTGCAGGCCTCGATCCCGAAGAGGGGCGCGAGCCCTTCGCGGCCGCAGGCTTCGGCGAAGGCCGGACAGTTCCGGGCCGAGTTGTGGTCGGTCAGGGCCAGGACGCCCAGGCCGCGCTCCCGCGCGATCCGACAGAGCGCCGAGGGCGACATCTCCAGCGAGGCGCAGGGGGAGAGGCAGCTGTGATTGTGCAGATCGACGAGCGTCCTCACGTTCGGCCTTCCGCTAGGACCGCGCCGGGGCGGGGAATTCCATGACCGCCCGACTCACGCGTCCCGCGGACGCAGCGCGATCCAGAGCCGGCCCGAGACTTCGAACTGCGACAAGCCCGTCCTGAAGACCGCGATGCGCTCGGCGCGGGCGGCCTCGAGCATGTCCTCCGGCGGGAGGCGGTCGTTGCAGATGACGACGGCCGCCAGCCCCACCAGACTGGCGACGGCGATCGTGTTCCGGTGCGCCTGGATGGTGACGAGCACGCCGCCCGAGGCCGCGTTGGCCATGACGTCGGAGAGAAGATCGGAGGTGTAGCCCGAGTCGACGGACCCGTCGGCGTACTCCTCCTGAACGCATTCGCAGCCGATGATCGAGGCGAGCTCGCTGACACGCATGGCACATCCCTTTCGGCCGCCCGGGGCGGCCCGCAATCCTACTTCGAGCCTTCGCCCGCGACCCGGTAGAGGATCGCCAGCTCGACGACGGTGCCCGTACCCGCTTTCGAGCTGATGGCGAACTCGTCGGCCACGCGCTTGGCGTTGGGCAGCCCCATCCCCGCGCCGAAACCGAGCGAGCGTATCCACTCGTTCGCGGTGGAATAGCCCTCGCGCATCGCCTCGTCGACATCGGCGATGCCGGGGCCGAGATCTTCCGCGCGGATCGAGATGCGCCCCCCGCCCGCCTGGCAGGAGATCCGGCCGCCCGCGGAGTGGATCACCTGATTCATCTCGAGCTCGTACGAGGCCACCGCCACCCGCCTCACGGTCTCGGCGTCGATGCCGCGCTCCTTGAGCGCCTTCTTGATCGCCGAACTCGCCGAGCCCGCCTTCTCGAAGTCGAGCCTGCCTACGGGAAAATCGAGCCTGACCAGACTGTCCGAGGCCGTCGCCGCCGAGCGATCCGACAGCTTGGCCTCGAGCCGCTCCACTTCCCGGTTCATCGCCACGAGCAGGCGGCGGATGATGTCGGAGGCGCAGACGATACCGACGAGGCGGCTCTCCTTGTCCAGGACGGGGAAGCGTCCGAACTTGTAGCGGTTGAAGTAGGTGGTCGCGAAGGCGAGCGGCATGTCTTCCTCGAGCGAGATGATCGTCTTGGTCATGAGCGACCCGGCCTTCTCGCCCATGCGCCCCCGGTCGAGCGCCTCGATCACGTCGCCGATGGATACCAGCCCGAGGAGCTTGCGCTCCTCGACGATGGGGATGCCGGTGATGCCGTGGTCGCGCATCATGTACTGGACGACGCGCATGGAATCCTCGGGCCCCGCGGCGATCACCGGAGAGCTCATCGCGTCGCGCACCTTGAGGCTGTACATGAGCTCGAGCACGACCTGCGGCCCCGAATCGGGGCTTATGGGCACATGGGACATGGCTGTTCCATTATGTGCGGAGCAGAGGACCGGGACAAGCGCCCCGGAGGGAAATGCCGACGCTCCATGCGGGCGGCGGGAAGGCTCGGCGCATTTCGGGCGCCGCCCCCTGGGCGCCGCACTTGCCCTTCTGTCCCGGGCGATGGACGCCGATACTGCTACGGAGGTGAATCATGAAGAGATTGCTCTGCGCCCTCCCGCTACTCCTCCTCGTCCTCGCCTCCGCGGCGCCCGAGCGCTTCGCCTTCCATTATACCAAGGGAGACAAATTCCGCATCCTCTCGGAGACCGACGAGAACGTCTATATCAACAAGCGCCTCTCCCACAGCGCGAAGATCCTGAACCGGATCGCCTTCGGCGTGGAGGATGCCGCCCCGGACTCGTCCTGGGGGCTTTTGTCCGGGACCTTCGAGACCTCGGAGCAGAGCACGGGCAGCCGGGCCTACGTGATCTCCGAGCAGTACGACTCGCAGTTCCGCCGCGACCGCTTCGGCCGCTACACCATCGACGACAGGTACTACATGCCGGTCGTGCGCGACGTGCCCGTCTTTCCCGACCGGGACCTCTCGCCCGGCGATACCTGGACGGCCCCGGGCGAGGAGCGGCACGACCTCAGGCGCTACTTCGGCATACCCGACCCCTACGCCATCCCCTTCGTCGCGCACTACACGTACGTCGGCCCCGTCAAGCTCGACGGCAAGGACCTGCGTCTCATCACCGTGAATTATGAGATCTTCACCCGCCCCGGCCCTCCCCGCGCCTACACCTCGATCTTTCCCGCGGAGATAGCCGGCTTCTCCAACCAGAAAATCTACTGGGACCCGGCCATGGGCCAGAGCGTCGCCTACGAGGAGAGCTTCGACCTCCTCTTCAACTGGTCGGACGGCACGAGGATCGAGTACCGAGGCACCGCGCACGCGAAAATGCTCGAGGCGACCCTCATGGACCGCGACAAGCTCCAGGCCGAAGTCCAGAAATCGGTCGAAGGGCTGTCCAACGTCAGCGTCCGGAAGAACGAGGCGGGCGTGACCATCAGCATCGAGAACATCCAGTTCGCCCCCGACTCGGCCGTGCTCCTGCCCGCCGAGCTGGACAAGCTCGCCAAGATCGCGGAGATCCTCAAGCGCTACCCCGACCGCGACATTCTCGTCGCCGGCCACACCGCCAAGGCTGGCTACGCCGAGGGCCGCCAGAAGCTCTCCCAGGAACGCGCCCGCGCCGTGGCCGACAGGCTCATCGCCCTGGGAGTCCGCACGCCCGAGCACATCAGCGCGATCGGCTACGGGGACACGCAGCCGATCGCGGACGACAGCACCGAGGCCGGCCGCGAGCGCAACCGGCGCGTGGAGATCACGATCCTGGAGAATTAAGGCTCGCGGTCCGAGGGTTCTCCGAGTCCGGTCCCGCCATCCCGTGCCGCGCCGAAGGCGAAGGACACGGCGGGACCGAACGACGCCGGGGAGCCGAAGCGGCCGGCCGAAATAGGTCTCGGCTCGGAGCCTCGCTCCCCCGGAAACCTGAGCTCTCCCAGCCGCTCGAGCGGGACGGCCTCGGAGAAGAGAAAGCCTTGGAGGAATCGCGCGCCGCCGTCCAGCGCGCGGGAGAGAATCGCCTCGTCGCTGACGTGCTCGGCGATCAGCTCGATCCCGGCCGATCCGCAGAAGGCCGCGATGCCGCCGTACAGGGCGGCGGCCTCCTCGCGGACCGCGATCTCCCTGACGATCTCTCCGGCTACCTTGACGGCGTCGAAGCGGGCGCCGATGAGGCTGGCGTAATTCGAATAGCCGGATCCGAAATCGTCCAGGAAGACCAGGCCTCCGGCCTCGTGGACGAGCGCGACGAATTCGCGAACCCGGCTGAAGTCGGAAAACACCTCGTGTTCGGTCAATTCCACGATGAGCGAGTTGTCGCGCGCGTGCAGCTCGGCGCAGGACGCCAGCAGGCGGTCGAGGAAGGAGGGACGCTCGAGATCGCGGTAACTTACGTTGAGGCTCACCGAATGGCCGGTTCGCTTGGCGGCGTCGAGCGCCTCGCCGAGTATGAAGTCGGAGATGCGGGAATCGAGCCCGAGCCTGACCGATACGCCGAGGTAGGCATCCGGCGAGACGTAGGCCCCGCCGTTTTCGAGCCGGATCAGCGCCTCCAGGAAGCCGATTCCGTCCGAGGAGACGTCGTAGACCGGCTGGAATACCGCCTTGATGGTCCCTTCCTGGATGTTGCGAAGGAGGACGGGCGCCTTGCGCCCGATCTCGCTGAGCGGAGCCTGGTCGCCCGAGTCCTGACGATGCGCGATCGAGGCTCCGGAGGCCGCGGCGTCCGCCAGCGCGGTAGCCGCCTCGTCCATGGCGAACCGCGCCGGACAGCTCGCGCGGCAGGATCGGAACGAGCCGAGGCGCACCGCGAAACGAAGCGGCGAACCGGCGGCCAGGGATTCCCGGGCCGCGGCGTCGAGCACTCGCGCGGCCGCGACCGATGGATCGAACTCGGCCGGAAGCCGAAGCGCGAAGTCCGTCGCGGAGAGGCGGTACGGATCGTGAAGGGCCGGGCCGGCTCCCGTAAAGACGTTTTTCAGCATGGTCGCCGCCTTGTCGGCGGTGTCCCGGCCGCCCTGATCCTCGAGCAGGCCGCGGAGTTCCTCGAAATTCTGGATGCGGACGACCAGGAGCGATGAGCCCGCATCGAGCCGCTCTTCCGCCAGGGCGTTCCCGTTGGCCAGGCCGCTGTCCTCGTCGAAATAGTGCCGCCGCACGATCCAATCCATGTTCCTGGCGTGGCGACGCTCGTTCGCCTCCGAAATGGCGATCAGAAAGACGAGCGTGACGAAGGCCATCCCGACCGCGCCGTAGCCCACCCTGATTTGCCAGGCCGGCACCAGGCCGGACAGCTTGGCAGCCGCGAGCGCCAGGGCGATGCCGGCCAGGCCGACCGCGGCGCCGCGTCCGATCTTCGCTCCTCCCATCAGGTACATGAAGGGCACGAAACAGAAGAAGATGACCAGGAACACGCCATGCCCCTCCGGCAGCACGACGGCCAAGACGAATCCCTCATACAGGTTGAACAGCAGCAGGGCGATGACCAGTCTCGTCGGGCCGGTCTTGGCGACGAGGACGGCCGTGAACAGGAGAACCGCGATGGACGTGGAATAGTTGAGGTAGAGCGGAGTCCGATTTTTCGCGATATCGGCCAGGAAAAAGACGAGGGGAAAGAGCGCGGAGATGAGCAGGGTGAAAAGCGCGACCCGTTTCCGATCATTCCGTTCAAGCTCGGCGATCCCGAGCAGCGCCTGCGAGCCGAGGCCCGAGGGGCGGCCGGGCTCGGCGGAAGGATCCGAGCCCGGCTTCCGCGTGAAAGGCGGCATCCCTATTCCCGCCGCCCCGCCACCGCGTAGACCTTGACCGGCTCGCTCTTGCCCTTGATGCGGGCCGTGAACGGCCCCTCGAACAGGTGCTCCGAGCAGCCCGCCGCGCAGGCCTCTCCCACCAGGATGGGCCGGGACACGTGGCGCGTCAGCCGCTCGAGGCGGCTCGCGACATTCACCGCGTCGCCGAGGGCCGTGTATTCCATCCGCCGCTCGGTCCCCACGTTGCCGACGATGGCGTCGCCCGAATTGATACCGATGCCGTAGCCGAACTCCCAGTCGACGCCCAGGGAGTGCACCCAGGCGTTCATGGTCGCGAGCGCGGACTGAAGCTCCAACGCGCAGGCGACCGCAGCGTCGCAGTGCCGCGAATCCGACTCGGGCGCCCCGAACACGACCATGATCGCGTCGCCGATGAACTTGTCGATGAAGCCCCCGTGCTTGATGATGATGTCGATGCAGAGGTCGAAGAAATTATTGAGAATGACGATGAGGGTCTGCGGCTCGACGCTCTCGGCGAGCGGGGTGAAGTTGCGGATGTCGATGAACATCACGGAGACGTTCCGCTTCTCGCCCTCGAGGGCGATCTCCTTGGCCATGATCTTGTCCACGAGCGTGTCCGAGACGTAGCGGCCGAACATGTCCTTGATCTGCTCCTTCTCGCGAGCCGAGCGGAGCGCCTCCTCGAAGAGCCGATCGAAGCGCCGCGCGGCCGCCCAGCCGATGAAGCCGGTCGCCGCCAGCACGATGGCCTTGAGGATCTCGTTGAACATGTCGTTGCGCATGATGAGCCCGTTCGACGCGCTCAAGGTGACCCAGAAGGAGTGCTCGATCGCCATGTCGACGATCATGGCGCCGTAGAAAACCGCGGACAGGATGCCGGTGTAGAGGGTGTTCACCGGATCGTGGCGCCTCACGGAGAAGAGGATGACGGGAAAGTAGATGACAAAGGAGCTCGTCGAGACGAGACTCGCTATCGACGAGTCGGCCGCGTAGCGGGAGAGGTAGGTCGAGGCCGAGATGAGAAGGACGTCGACGGTCGCCGAGGCGAAGCCGTACCAGCGGCGGTAGCCGCGGCGCATGATGAGCAGGAGGAGGACTATGGTGTAGGTTCCGGCGGCGCCCACGGCGATGAGATTCGAGGTGTCGGAGAGGGTGAAGCCCTCCCCTCCCATCGCGACCATGAGCAGGACCATCAGCGCCGTCGCGGCGATGAGGATGATGCGGAATACGGCGATTTCGCGCTCGCCCTTGAGCCGGTCGGCGAGAAGCAGTTCGTGCATGAAGCCCCCCTGGTTCGGGGGAGTATATACGATCCGCGCGCCCCTCGGCGAGTCTCCCGCTTTCCGCGGCCGGATACGGACAGGCTGCCGACTAGGAGGGAGGCCGGTACTCCATCCAGCTCACGCGACCGGCCTCGATCGTCTCCCGGAGGCTCCGCTCGACCTTGCTCAGGCTCGAGCCGCCGGTCTTCACCTCGACGAAGACCACCTCCTCGACGCTCCCCCGCGAGGCCCCGCGGAAGGCCACGAAATCTATCGGCTTGCCGATGAAACGCAGGTCGCCCGGATCGAAGGGGAAGCCCGGCAGGTAGGGAGCCAGCTGCTCGGCCGTCTGGCCGCCGATCACCGCGCGCGAGCGCCGAATCGCGTCCTCGCGCGCCGCTCCGATGCGCTCGGTGAGCGTATGCTCAATCTCCAGCCTGCCGGAGCGCCTGCCCAGCCTCATGCCCAGCACCAGGCCCAGGGCGAAGAGCATCGCCACGAGAATGGCTGCGAGCACTAAAAGGTAGGAGAGCTGCAGGGGAGTCAGGGAAGCGTTATAGGCCATACGGCACGAGGATAGCCTCGCCGCCTTTCTTCGTCGAGGCGTGCCGCGGCCGCCGCGTATCCTCGCCGCGTATCCTCGCCGCGTATCCTCGCCGCGTATCCTCGCGGTGGCTGACGAAGGCTCGCCGCGAAGCGTATACTCGCCTCGATGCCCTTCCTTCCCGCCCATCCGGAGGATCTCGCCGCCCGCGGCCTTCGCCCCGGCGACCTCGACCTCGTCATCGTGACCGGCGACGCCTACGTCGACCACTCGTCCTTCGGCTCCACCCTGATCGGCCGCCTGCTGGAGGCCGAGGGCTACGCGGTCGGGATCGTCGCGCGGCCCGACCCCGACGAGGTCGAGGCCTTCCGCCTCCTCGGCCGGCCGCGGCTGGCCTTCCTCGTCAGCTCGGGCGCCCTCGACTCGATGGTCTCGTCTTACACCGCCGGCCGCAAGCCCCGCTCCGAGGACGACTACGCCCCCGGCGGCAAACCCGAACTCTGCCTGCGCGGCGACGGCACGATCGGCCCCGGCTGCCGCGCTCGGCGGCAAGCCCGGCCCGACCGTGCCCTCATCGCCTACTCGACCAAGTGCCGCGAAGCCTACAAGGGCGTCCCGATCGTCGCGGGAGGACTTGAAGCCTCGCTCCGACGGCTCTCCCATTACGACTACTGGTCCGATTCGGTCCGGCGCTCGGTCCTCCTCGACGCGAAGGCTGACCTCCTCGTCTACGGCATGGCCGAGACTGCCATCCTCGAAGTCGTGCGCCGCCTCGCCGCGGGCGCCGGGATCGCCGAGCTGCGCGGCATCCGCGGCACGGCCTGGCGCGCCTCGACCCGGCCCGAGCTGCCCGAGGCCTCCACGGTCTTCCTGCCTTCCTTCGAGGAGGTCTCGCGCGACAAGGCGGCCTTCGCCGCCTCCTTCAGGACCCAGTACCGGAACACCGACCCGCATAGCGCCGCGACCCTGGTCGAGGAATCCGACGGCCGCTGGGTAGTCCAGGAGCCGCCGGCCTTTCCCCTGGGCCGGCCCGAGCTCGACCGGATCTACGAGCTGCCCTTCGAGCGCGAGGCCCACCCGATGTACCGGAGCTTCGGCGGCGTGCCCGCCCTGGCGGAAGTGCGCTTCTCCCTCGTCTCGAGCCGAGGCTGTTTCGGAGCCTGCTCGTTCTGCTCGATCACCTTCCACCAGGGGAGGGCGGTCGCCTCGCGGAGCCGCGCCTCGATCGTGAGGGAGGCGCGCCTCCTGAGCGGCCTTCCGGGCTTCAAGGGCTACCTCCACGACGTGGGCGGCCCCACCGCCAACTTCCGCCGGAGCGCCTGCGCCAAGATGGATCGCGAGGGAGCCTGCGTAGACCGCCGCTGCCTGGCCCCCGAGCCCTGCCCCCGCCTGGAGCCCGACCACCGCGACTACCTCGAACTCCTGCGCGAGCTGCGCTCCCTCGGGGGCGTCAAGAAAGTATTCATCCGCTCGGGCCTGCGTTTCGACTACCTGATGCTCGACGGCGACGAGGAGTTCTTCCGCGAGCTGGTGGCGCATCACGTCTCGGGCCAGCTCAAGGTGGCGCCGGAGCACGTCTCCGACCGGGTCCTCGCCCTGATGGGCAAGCCGGGACGGGCGGTCTACGACGCATTCGCCGCGCGTTATGCGGAACTCAATCGCGAGCTGGGCCTGAGGCAGTATCTCGTGCCGTATTTCATCTCCGCGCACCCGGGCTCGGGCCTGCCCGAGGCGATCGAGCTCGCCGAGTACCTGCGCGACACCGGCTTCGTGCCCGACCAGGTCCAGGACTTCTATCCGACCCCGGGCACGCTCGCGACGGCCATGTACTGGACCGGGACGGACCCGCTCTCGCTCGCGGCCGTGCACGTGGCCCGCGGGGAGCGCGAGCGGGCCCTGCAGCGCGCGCTCCTGCAGTTCCGCAAGACCGAGAACCGCGCCCTCGTGCGCGAGGCCCTCCTGGAGGCGGGGCGAGGCGATCTCATCGGCCGCGGCCCCCGCTGCCTCGTGCCCCCGGAGGCTGTCCGGGAATCCCCGGGGGCTCCTGGACGGCCGATCGCGGCGGCTAGGCGCAGCCGAAGCGCTCGTCGCCCGCCTGGGGATCGATGCCGGGGCGCGTGAGCGCGAAGTCGTACTTCACGGGGTCCTCGGGGGCGTAGAGACGGAAGGCGGCCGTCACCGCGAGCGCGTTCCTCAAGTTGGCGTTGGGCGAGCCGAGGAACCCGAGCCGGTCGGTGCAGACCCGCAGCATGTGGAGATCGAGCGGCACCACGAGCCGCGCCCTGTCCACCCTGTTCCAGCCGCCCGGATCGACGGCGTCGCGCCTGACCATCCACCGCATGAAAAGGAAGAGCCGCTTGCAGGCGCTGCCCCGCGCGGTATCGGGCAGGAGGTTCCCGCGCGGCGGTGCCCCGTCGCCGTTCGCTCCACGGGCGAGGACTCGCAGGGCGCCTGCGAATCGCGAGAGGGCGGCGACGATGTCCTCTCCTCCGGGATCGCCGCGGACGAAGAGTTCCTCGAGCGAGCCGAACTCGGAGCGCGCCCGCTTCGCCGCGACGAGGATGGCCGTCAGGTCCCGCGGAAAGCAGAAACGGTACTGGAAGCCGGACCAGGCCTCCGCGATCCCGCGTTCGCCCATCGCGTCGAGGGCGCGGGCGGGTCCCGATCCGAGCGGAGCCAGGGCCTCCCGGCAGGCTCGCATGATGAGGTCGACCGATCCGAAGGCGAGGGTCGAGCAGACGAGGGCCGCGAGTTCGCGGTCGGCCGGATCCTCGTATTCCTTGACCACGGCCAGCGGATCCCGACGCAGCCGTTGACCGACGTTGCAGGCGGAATAGATGTCCTCGAGAAAGGCGGCGAGGCCGGGGTCGCGGGCCGGGGAGTCGGATCGCTGCCGGCGAGCGCGTACCGGCGAGTCGGGCCGGGCCGGGCCGGCGGCGCGGTCGATCCCGGCGGCGCGAGCCGCCTGAGCCGGCCGGCTCGTCCCGGCGGAACGGCTCGTCCTGGCGGAACGGTCGATCCTGGCGGCGGGGCCGCGCTCTCCGCGGCGGCCGCTCATCGCGGGACCGCTCCGTCGAGTTCGCTTTGCCGCCGCAGCAGGTCGGGGTTGCCGGGATCCAGGGTCAGGGCCTGCCGGAGATAGAACCTGGCCCTGTTGAGGTCCTTGCGCCGGAAAAGGATATCGTACATCGCCGCCAGGGCCTCGGGATTGTCCGCGTTTTCGATGAGGGCGGTGCGGAGCAGGGCGAGCGCCGATTCGTCGCTCTTCTGCAGGCGGCTCTGGAGATAGTAGAGCGAGGACCGGAAGGCGGGCGAGGTCGCGTTCGGGAGGAGCCGGGCGATGAGGTCCTGGGCGGCCTTGTCCTCGCCGCTTCCGATGAGGGCGCGGAGATAGGCCTCGGCGGCGGCGCTCGAGTCGGGACGTTCGCGCCGCCACGTCTCCGCGTGGGCCAGGGCCGCGGCCCAATCGCCCGACTTGCGCAGCACGGTCGATTCGAGCGCCCGATCGGGGAAACTGCCCAGGCTCACCGCCCGGTGAAGGTAGGTGGCGGCCAAGTCCCACTGGTAATGCGCCGCCGCATCGAGGGTGAGGAGCCGCGCCGCCTCGAAGCCGGCCACCCTGAGGGCCGCGGCGCGAAGGGGACTCCGCTCGGCTTTGCTCTGCGCTTGAGCGTTCTGGGCCGGGGCCGGCTGAGCCGGGGCGCTCGCCCCGGGGCCCTCGTTCGGCGTCGTGAGCTCGTAGGCGCGCACGGCGAGACCGTGGGCCTCGCCGAATCCCGAGGCCGGACCGTCGTACAGGAGACGGGCGGCCGCGACGAGAAGCTCGGGATCGTTGGGGTAGAGCTCCAGCCCCCGGCGGGCCCAGCGCAACGCCTCTTCGCGGCTGCGCATCCCCTCGGCGGCGAGGCAGCGCAGCAGCAGGTACAGGCGGTTCGAGGGGTCCACGGTGCCGTAGGCATCGAGCAGGGGAATGGCCTGGCGGTAGGCCTTGTCGCGGACGAGCAGGTGCGCCCGGATGAGGATGAGCCGAGAGTCCTGCGGGTCGTCCACCAGGACCTGGGCGATATATCGCGAAGCCTCGGCGAAGTAGGCATTTTCGTAGAGGGCCTGACCGTACGCCCGCATGAAACTCGGAAGGCGGTCGAGCTCCGCGGCCCGGGGTTCGAGCTCGGCGAGCGCCGATATGGGCCGGCCCAGGGCGAGCAGGGCGCGCCCCAGGCCGATGGTCGCGGGCCATACGTCGGGCGCCGTGTCGAGCACGCGGCGATACCGCTCGAGCGCTCCCTGCCAGTCGAATCGCCGCTCGGCGTCGATCCCGAGCGCCAGGTCGGGAAGAATGGAAGGGATGCCGAGCTGGGCGAACCTGTCCAAGGCGTTCTGCGCCTGCCGGGCCGCTTCCCGCGAATCGGCGGCGAAGATCGCAAGCGCGGGGATGAGCTCGCCCAAGGCCGTGCCCGCCACCTCGGGCGGCGGCGTCAAGGTCTGTCCCGCCGCAGCCGCGACGAAAAGCTTGAGATCGGGCGCGAACATGGATGGCAGGGGCGAGGCGGCCGAATCGGCGCGAGAAGCTCCCGTCGCCGCCGGCGTCGAACCGTCGGAAACGGCCGGAGCCGGCGATGCGCCCGCGCGCGCCGGAACTCCGCCGCTCCGGCGAGGATCCGGATAGATGAGCGACTCGAAGGAATCTATCAGCGAGGCGAGGTCACGGCGCTCTTCGGGGCGGAAGGCGTTCGCGGACTTCAGCTCCCGACGGGCGGCGGCCAGGGAATCGGGCGATCCGAAGGCTATTTCCGCCTCGAGCCGATCTCGTTCGGCCTTGGTCCTGGCGAGCACCGAAGGTGCCGCGGTCTTGAGAGCGATCCCGGGAAGGGCCGGGGCGGAAGGGGGGCCGGGCTTCGGGGCGGTCGGCGGCGGTTTCGCGGCCGTCGGGGGCGCGGTCGGCTTCGCGACGCCCGCGGGCCGGGTCGTGGCGCAGGAGACGATCAGCGCCATCGTTGCCGCGAGGATGGCGAGACGGCGCGCCACATCGCGCGGCCCATGCCGCCGCGCCCGGCCGGAAATCATTCTTCGTCGGCAGGATCGTCGTCGGACGAGCGCGGCTTGCCCCCGCCCTTGCTCTCGTCGCGGCCGTGACGCCCCGTCGTCGAGCGCCGTCCGTAGCCGTAGGCCGCGAATAGCGCCAAGCCCCCGGCGATGAGGAGACTCGGCCACCAGGTGACGACGAAGTGCCGGAAGCTTATATCTATGAACTTGAACGAGAATAGCGAAAAAACGATGCCGAGAAAAAGGAAGCACAGCGAGGTCGTCATGAAGCCGGGGCGCAGCCGTTTCCAGCGTCGCAGGCCGGTCAACAAACCGGTGGCCCCGGAGGCCACCATGACGAGGGGCCAGGCCTCGCGGAGCGTCCATCCGACCAGATGCGAGACAATCGACAACATGCCGGTAAGGACGAAAAGAATTCCGCCGAAAAAGAAATAGTCGGACGCTCCGCGCACGAGAGCGAAATAACCGAGCGTCCCGCCGACGGCCATGACGAGAACGGGCCAGAGGCGATCGCCCACGGGGACGGCCGCCGTCGTGTACAACAGGAGTCCGACTCCCGCCAGTACCGCCGCCAGGGCGGAAATGAAGAGAATATCCTCGGACCGGGAGCGTCGTCGTTTCATGCAGTCTAGATTCTAGCGGAATGGCCCGAGCTTGCCAATGGAAAAGCCAGCGTGCTATCATGTCGCCATGGCGACACGGCGAAGCGCCACTCGCGCTTTCATCGCGGCCCTCCTCGTCGCCGCGGTCGCCTCCCTCTGCGCGGCGAGTCTCGCTTCCTGCGAGTCGCCGCACGGGGCCTTCGTGACCGGGACGAGCGACGACCGGCGTCAACTGCGGGAGCTCTTCGACCTCCTGGACACGACGCACTCGGACCCGGTCGAGCGCTTCGCGATCGTCAGGCAGATATCCTCCAAGCTCCTCGCCCAGCGCGAGTATGGCCGCCTCGCGGCCTTTCTCACGTCGCTGGCGGGCGAAGTCCCGGCGACCGTCAAGAACGCAGGCGAAGCGGCGCGCCCCAACGATGCCGGGGCCGCGAAAGGGGCCCTCGGCGCGGGGCCTCCCGGCGATCCGTACGCGGCCTGGTATCTTTTCACGGCGGCCTACGCCTATGAACTGCAGGGTTCGGCTCCCATCGCCGCGCTCTACTACGACCGGATCGTGAAGAATTGGCCCGATCTCATCGTCGACGGCCGGTCGATCCACTTCGAATGCCTCTCGCGCCTCGTCGAGATCGTGAACTCTCCGGAGCGGCGCATCGAATACTATCAGGACATGATCGCCCGCTACTCCGACCGCGTCGACATGGGCCGCGTCCTGTTCCTCCTGGGCAAGGAATACGAAAAGGTCGGAGACTGGGATCTCGCCATCAAGACCTACGCCAAATTCCTGCCATATTTCACCACGACGATCCCGGGCTATCCCGACGCCTATCAATATGCCCGCAATATGGTCGATTTCTACAACAGCCCCAAGGACTGGACCTACGAAGACCTCCAGGTTCTCGTAGCCAAGATCAAGGCCGCCCTGGCCGCCGGCGATCCGGTCAAGCTCCTCAGGTACCGGGCCAAGGTCAATTTCTTCGCCGTCGATTGGCATAAGGACGAATCGGAGGTCAACAGCCAAGCCCTCTTCGATTTCAGTCCCTTCATGGCGGGAGGCCGCATCTTCGCCGCCGACCGGCTCGATCCGGCTTCGAGTTCGCGGAAAGCCTACCTCAAGACCTGGGGATGGACGGAGCGGATATCGACCTGGTACCTCTATTTCCGGAAGATATACTTCCCCGCCGATCCCGAGATTCACGGCCGATGGGAATGGGCGGGCATCTATTTCGGGGAGAAATCGCGATGAAGGCTCGTCTGTGCATCGTTTCGATGGCATTCTCGGCGATTTTCTGCGGCGGCGCGGTCCGGGCCTGGTCGGCCGACACCGCGACCCCGGCCGCGGATCAGACGCCCATCGAGCGAAACGCCGCTTCCTTCGCTTCCGCCCCGGCCGCCCCCGCGACGCAGGTCTCCGCGGCATTAGTCCCCGCGCCCGCCCCATCGGCTTCCGCCTCCACAGCGGCTCCCGCCTCGGTGACGCCCCCGGCCCCCGGCCCCGCGACACCGCCCGCCGCGGCTCCCGAAATGCGGCCGCGGCGACAGGTGCGGAGCGCGGCCCCGCCCTGGGGCCCGGCGGGGCCGCCCCTCCAGAGCCTCGCCCCGGAGCCCTGCTACGGCATAGCCATGCCCTGGGACGAGAGGAGCTTCGAGTCCTTCCGCGCCTCGTACTTAAGTCCCGACGGCAAGAAATGGCTCGAGGCCGTCATGGAGCGCGCCCGCCCCTACTTCGCCTACATATCGGACCGGCTTCGCTACTACAACCTGCCGGAGGAACTCGCCTTCCTTCCCGTGGTGGAGTCCGAGTACTCGCCCAAGGCCGTGTCCAAGAGCGGGGCCGCGGGCCTGTGGCAGTTCATGCGCAACTCGATCGCCGGCTACGGCATCCGCATCGACGATTGGGTGGACGAGCGCCGCGACTTCATGAAAAGCTCCGACGGCGCCCTGCGCAAGCTGGCCGACAACTACGCCGAGTTCGGCGACTGGGACCTCGCCGTGGCGGCCTTCAACGCCGGCGACGGCGCCGTGGCCCGCGCCCTGTTCCGCGCCAAGAAAGAGGGCATCGTCGCCCCGGACTACTGGGATCTCAGGGCGCGGGGTCTCCTCCCCGTCGAGACGGCATCCTACGTCCCCAAATTCCTGGCGATAGCCTCGATCTTGCGCTATCCCGGCCGCTTCGGCCTCAGCCTGTCCTGGGATTCGCCGCCCGAATGGGAGGCTATCGAGCCCGGCCGCCCCGTCGACCTGGCGATACTCGCCAAGGCCGCCGGCATCGACCTCGGCGTCCTGCGTCAAGCCAACCCCGAGCTGCGCTACGGCGTCACCCCGCCCTCGGAGAGCTACCGGCTCAAGGTGCCCGCCGACGACGCCGATTCGGTCAAGGCGGTGCTCGACGACAAGAGCCTGGCTCTCGTCCGCTACTACCTCCACACGGTGCGCTCCGGCGACACGCTGTCGGCCCTTTCCCGCGATTACGGCGCGCCTATTTCGACCATTCTCCAGTCCAACCCCGGCCTGCGCGCCGACCTCTTGCGCATCGGCCAGGTCATCGTCGTGCCGGCGCTCCGGAACGCGCCCCCTCCGCCGCCTCCTCCGCCGCCGCGCGACAATCTCGCCTTCTCGGGCAGCTACACGGTCGTGAAGGGCGACACCCTCTGGAGCATATCCCTGCGCTACGACATCCAGCCGGAAGTTCTCGCCGAGCGGAACGGACTCGGCATAGACAGCATGATTCGCGAAGGCATGACGCTTCGCGTGCCGATAGTGAATTAAAGCCATGCGCGCACCTAGAGGAATCCCCCGGACGATCGCCGCCATCCACCTGCGCCGCGGCCTCGCGCTCGCGGCCTTGGTTCTCGCGGCCTTCTCCGCACCCGTCGTCGCCGCGGCGCAGGCCGACCCGATGCAGGCGCCCGCGACCTCGCAGGCGGGGGCCGCGGGCGCCGCCGACTACGACGCCGCTTCCGCCGGCGGCGCGCCCGCCTCGCCCTATCACGTCGACACCACCTTGGACTGGGGCAGGCGCGTCCTGCGCGTGCGCGTGTCGCTCGACATGGTGAGCGCCGGACTCGCCCTGCCGGAAGGCCGGCTCGAAGCCGAGCGGATGATCGACCGCGACCTGAGCGGCCTCGTCAAGGACCGAATATTCTCGCTCCAGGTCGACTCCCACCGGACCGTGCGGGACACCATCATGGACGGCAGCCTCGATGCGGAAAAGCTCATCGCCTTGGACGGAGACGCCCGCAGGCTCGAATCGTCGTTTTCGCGGGACATGCGGAGCCTGATAGCGACCTACGAGTTCTCCCTGGATGCCGTCGGCGCGCTCTACGTGCTCCATTCCGAGGCTCTACCCGCCCCGACCGCCCTCGGCTGGAGCCCCGCTCGCGCCCATACGGGGATTGTCATCGTCGCCAACGGAAAGCTTCCCGTGCACGGCGAGCGCGTCTCGGACCGGCTCCGACCCTGCCTTTTCCCCCGCGTGTTCGACAGCGGCATGCGGCTCCTCCTGGGCAAGGACCGGGTGGAGCCCGCGGTGCTTCGCGCGCAAGGAGAGGTGGGCTACGCCGCGGAGGTCCCGAGCGGCGAGCGCGCCGGCGACGATCCGCTCCTGATCATGGCCGCGGAAATCTTCGGCACCGACCGCACCGACCTCGTCATCTCGCGCGACGACGCTAACGCCATCCTGGAACTGCGGGAAAACCGCGACCTGCTCCGCCAGGGCAAGGTCACGATCGTCCTCGACCGAAGCGAGCTCGTCGCGCGCAGTCCCGGAGCCGCGCGGGAATCGACCCTGCCGCCGATTCCCTGATACGGCGGACGGCGCCGAAGCGCGCGCCCGCTACCGCCGCGGCGCCCGCTACCGCGACCGCCGCGGCTTCAGTCGCCCTGTATCAGCGCCGCGAAGACCTTCGCGTCGCCGATGATGTTTTGGAGCTTGGCGCTCTCGTTGGGCTGATGAGCCGTCTCGTCGAGCCGCGACCAGACCACGCAATCGTAGCCGGCGTTGCGCAGGTAGGCGCCGACCGTACCGCCGCCGATGCCGATGGCCTTCGCCTGCACGCCGTAGACCGACCGGATAGCCTTGGAAAGCTCCGCGACGATGGGCGCGTCGGACTTCGTGGCCTTCGACTCGTTGCGCTGCAGTATCTCATGGCTGATCCTGACGCCGTACTTCGCCTCGACTTCCCGCATCTTCTTCCCCAGCTCGGCCATGACGCCGTCCAGCGGATACTGGGGCAGGATGCGCATGTCGAAGCAGAAGACATCGTCGCCCGGAATCGTATTCACATTGGGGACGTTCGCCTCCTTCTTCGTCGGGTTGATCGTGCTGCGGTCCGGCTCGAAGAGCTTGTCGCGGGCGGTGAAGACCTCGGACTCCAGGGCATGGACGCGCAGGGCGAGATCGCAGGCCGCGAGAAAGGCGTTCGCTCCCTGGTCGGGCATCGAGGCGTGGGTCTGCTTGCCCTTGGTGACCACCTTGAGCCAGAGAATGTTCTTTTCCGCCACTTCGATCTCGGCGCCGTCGGCCGAGCCGCCGTCGGGAATGACGATGAGATCGTCCTTGCGGAAGAGTCCCGGCACGGTGAGCACGTGCTGGATACCGTACTTCGACCCGACTTCCTCGTCGGCCACGAAGAGGAGCTTGATCGTGCGCTTGGGCTTGATCCTGTTCTCGACGAAGGCGAGGGCGGCGAAGATCGAGCTGACCATGCCCTGCTGATTGTCTTCGACGCCGCGCCCGACGATCGAATCGCCCTCGCGGATCACCGTGAACGGATCGCTCTTCCACATCGAGCGGTCGCCCTCGGGCACCACGTCGAGGTGGCTCATGAGCCAGACCCGGCCCCGGTCGCTCTCGCCTTCGATCGTGGCGACGATGTTGGGCCGCTTGCCGGCGCCGACCCGCGCGTCCGGAGCGTCGTGGCGCTCGATCCGCGAGATGCCCTTCTTCGCCAGCCAGGCGAGGAGAGCCTCGGCCTTCTTCATCTCCCCGTCGCCGCCCGACTCGGGCGCGATGGCGGGTATGGCGGTGAGCAGGGATTCCAGCTCTATGATGCCCGCCGTGGAGCCTTCGATATGCTTGAACACGATATCCTTGTCCGACATGCGACTCTCCTTTCTCCGCGACCAAACGTTGTGCGATACGAGGATAGCCTAGTGGGTCCGGGCGCGATAGGCGTCCCAGGTCGTCCGCACGAGGCTCTCGACGTCCGAATGCCGCGTCTCCCAGCCCAGCAGCTCGCGGGCGAGGGCCGCCGAGGCGTAGAGGCGGGCCGGGTCGCCCGCTCGCCGGCCGACCATCTTCGCCGGAATGGGCTTCCCCGAGATGCGCCGGGCCGCTTCCAGTATCTCCAGCACCGACAAGCCCTGCCCCGAGCCCAGATTGACGACGAGGCTGCGGTCGTTGCGCGTGATCCACTCCAGGGCCGCCAGGTGCCCCGAGGCCAGGTCGCTCACATGCACGTAGTCGCGCACGCCCGTGCCGTCGGGCGTCGGATAGTCCGTGCCGAAAACCTGGAAGTCGGGCCGCATGCCGGCCGCGACCTCCATGATGACGGGAATGAGATTGGCCGGATTCTTCTCCAGGCCGCGCACTCGACCCTGGGGGTCGTAGCCGGCGGCGTTGAAATAGCGCAGAGCCGCGTAGCGCAGGCCCTTGAGCCGATCGTACCAGGCCAGGATGCGCTCGATCTCGAGCTTGGTGAAACCGTAGTAGTTCTCGGGCTCGGTGGGATGTTTCTCGTCTATGGGAAGGTAGCGAGGCTCGCCGTAGGTCGCGGCCGAGGAGGAAAAGACGAGCTTTCGGATGCCGGTCTCGAGGGCCGCGTTCAGGATGTTCACGGTGCCGTTCAGGTTCTGGAGCGAGTATTTCTCGGGCTTGAGCATGGACTCGCCGGCCGCCTTGGCCGCGGCGAGATGGACCAGGGCGTCGAAACCCTTCGCCATGGCGCCGCGAAGCGCGGGATAGTCGAGAATATCGCCTTCGACGAATTCCTCGCCGGGAAAAATGTTTTCGACCGTGCCGGTCGAAAGGTTGTCGTAGACGGTGACGGCATGTCCGGCGTCGAGAAACTCCCGGGCCACATGGCTGCCGATATACCCCGCCCCCCCGACGATGAGAATCTTCACCTATGGCTCCTTCCGGCGAAAGGATCCCGATTCCGAGCAGGAATTCCGGGATCGAGCGCCCGGAAGCTAGTATACCTAAAGATGAAGGAGCGTCCAGGACCAAGCCCTCGGGTGGTGTTACGAATCTTGTGGACGGCGGCAGGGCTAGGGGCTCGCCCGCGCCACCACCACCTTCGCTGGGAGGATTCTCCGGTCATCACCAAGCTTCATACCACTACCTATGGCTTGCCGGGCGCAGCATAAAAAAAGAGGCCGCCCCCAAGGGACAGCCTCGATTTGTGCCGCCGATCAGAATTGAACTGATGACACACGGATTTTCAGTCCGTTGCTCTACCAACTGAGCTACAGCGGCTCGACGGGATATTCTTATACAGGAAGCTTTACCATGCGTCAAGGGAGGCCTCCGCGAATGGGGCGACAAATCGGCCGCGCGGGGCGGGAATGCGACCGAGCGCCGGGTCAGGGCGCCGTGCTCGGCGCGCGGCCGGCGCGCGGCCAGCGCGCGGCCAGCGCGCG
>JAJXZP010000080.1 GCA_021779995.1 bacterium
GAGCTCCAGGTTGCCCAGGCTGCGCGCGCGCCGCTGCAGCGTCGGGTGTCCGGGCTGGCTGAGGTCGACCGGTTGCTGCAGCGTCAGGTTGCCGTCGAGCATCCAGCCGCGCCACGAACTGCTGGCGCTGAGTTCCAGCCCGCGGGTTCGCGAACGCGCGACATTGTCGAAGCGGTACAGCCCGGTGGCGGGATCGGTGGTGTACACCCATTGATCGGTCATGCGGGTGTCGAACAGCGTGGCGCGCAGCAGGGTCGCGGTGCCCTGCCATTGCAGCCCGGCCTCGGTCGAATGGGCCTTCTCCGGGCGAAGCGCCGTACAGTTCCGGCTCGGGACGGGGACGCAACGCCCGCCCCCGTCGTAGCCGTCCCCGCCGTAGCCGTCACCGCCGCGGCCGCCCCCGGCGCCAGGGGCGGCTGCCGGGCGCTCGCCTCGACGCTGCCGTAATCCCAGGAGATCACCTTGCCGACCGCGTCGCGCGCGACGAACTCCAGGCGCAGGGAGCCGGGCCCCTCGATCGCGGCGCGGGCCGAGAGCCTCAGCTCCTCGCCGGGCTTCACCGGCACGCGAAGGCCCGAGCCGAGCGACCAGTCCCGTGTTCCGCGCAGGGTGAGTTCGAGCGCCTCGGCGCGGATCGGGGCCGCCTGGCCGACGCCCGCCTGGCCGACGCCACCCGCTACACCGCCACCGACCGCCTGGCCGCCGACGCCCGCCACGTCAGGGCCGCCGGCCTCGCCGTCGCCACCCGCCTGGCCGCCGCCGACCGCCACGCCCGCGACTGCGCGCTCCTCGCCCGAGCCGGGATCGCGGGTCCACAGTCCGGTCCACGCCTCGACCGGTATATCGATCCGGTCGACCCTGCCCGAAGCGAAATCGGCCAACGTGGGCTCCCCCGGCCTCGCCGCGACCGTCGCCTTCGGGTCGAGGCCGAGGGCGGCGAGGCAGGCGGCGTCCACGTGAATGCCGCGCCGCCAGGAGGGCTCGTCGTAGCTCACGAGGCCGAAGTCGGTCTCGTAGTCCCACATCGACCAGCCGATGCCTAGGGACTCCAGGCTCTCGCGGACGTCACGGATCCAGCGCAGCCGGTCGGCCGGGGGCGCGACCTTGCGGTAGACGCCGAACTCCCCGCAGAAGACCGGCACGCGATCGGCGGCGGCCCAGGCCGCGGCCCGCTCCAGCTCGGCGCCGATCCTGCTCCTGTCCCATCGCTCCTCGCCGTAGCGCAGGACCTGGGAGCGGGCCCGCGGGTCGGAAAGAGCGGAGGCGACCGCCGCGACGGCTCCCGGGCTCGAGGGATAGGGTATGCCGGAGAGCTCGGCCTGGGTCGGCCCGGTCCAGGTCGCGCCCTGGTGGGTGAAGGTCATGGGATCGTAGTAGTGGAAGCTGTACACGACATTCCGGTCCGCGAGCGGCTTCAGCGCGACCAGGCCGTCGATCCCGCCCCACTTCTCCCCCGTCGCGATGATGGTGTTCGAGGGCGCCCCGCGGCGGATGGCCGCGGCCAAGCTGGCCTGGACCGGCTGCCACCAGGAGGGATCGACCTTCTCCCGGGCGCTCAGGTGGGGCTCGTTCATGATCTCGAAGAAAATTCGGCTCGTGGAGAACGCGGCGTAGTGCCGGGCGAGGGCTTCCCAATACGCCTCCGCGGCGGCGCGGAACTCAGGATCGTGGTCCAGGCGCCACTCCCACTCGTCGCTCGAGGAGGAGCCGTGGATGGGATCAAAAATGACGGCGAGGCCCGCGCCGAGGAGCAGGCGCACGGCCGCGTCGACGTAGCGGAGCGCCGGTTTGGGCCTGCCCGGATCGGCCGGATCGAAAAGCAGGTCGGGCGCGAGCGGCAGGCGACAGACGGTGAAGCCCGCGCGCTTCAAAAATGCGGCCTCGTCGGGCCGGAAGGCCGTGGCATAGGCGGCCGGATTGGCCCAGGGAGCGAACCAGTCGTTGAGGTTGATGCCGCGCGCCAGAAGCGCTAGGCGTCCGGCGGGCAGGCCGCCCGAAATCGCGGCCGAGTCGGCCACGGCCGCCGCTTCCACGTCGGTCGCGGGCTGGGTCGGCGACGCGGCCGCCGTCTGGATCGCAGGCGCCAAGCCGGGTTCGGCCACGGCAGCCGGCGCCGCAGCGCCGAAAAGCGCGGCGGCGGCGCAGACGAAAAGCGTCATGGAAAATCGTTTCATGCCGCAGAACCTAGCCCGCCGGGATCCGGCTTTCCACCGATCGCGCTCAGGCCGACCAAGGTCGGCGGCCGCTTCGGTCAGTCGGGCTCGGCCGCTCCCTGTCGCGAAGATCGTCAAGCCTCGGAGGCCGGGCGCGGATCAGGCGCCCGCCGCGCCCCGAGCACCCGCCGCACCCCGAGCACCCGCCGCACCCCGAGCACCCGCCGCGCCGCAGGCTCCCCGCCGCGCCCCAGGCACCCGCCGCCCTCAGCCGAAAGTGAAGGCGTAGAACCGCAGGTTACCCGAGACCTGGAGGCGCAGGAGGTGCGTCCCGGCCTGCGGCAGGCCGACGAGCTGGTAGAGCCTGGACTCCTTCGGCCTGAGCATACCGCCCTTCACGTCGGGTGTGTCGCCGCCCGGTCGGCCGTCAACCTCGACCGAGACCGTCCCGCCCGAGCCCTGCGGAGCTATCACGAGGAAGACATTCCTGGCGTGGAAGCCCAGCTCGAGCGTGCCGCTCGTTCGGGGGTAGATGTATTCCTTGCCGACGAACCAGGTGCCGCCGAGGCTCCATTCGCCGTCGCTCAGGGCAGGTCCGAGCCTGTACTCGGCCATCCGGTCTCCGACGGCTGCCTGGGCCGAGGTGAAGCCGCTGCCGCGGGCGTAGCCCAGGTAGGTCTCGGGCGTCAGCGCCTGGAAGTCGGGGAGCGGCGCCCCCGCAGTAGTCCCCGCGGCGGTCCCCGCCGTAGCCGCCGCGACGGCCTGCGGCGAAGTAGAGCCCACGGGGTGACCGGCCTCGGCCAAGAGCTCGCGGATGACCTTCTCGGAGAGGTCGTACTCGCCCTCGCCGTAGTGGACGTAGCGCACCCGGCCTTTGGCGTCGATGAAGTAGTGCGCGGGCCAGTAGTTGTTCGCGTAGGCGTTCCACTCCTTGTAGTCGTTGTCCTGCACGACGGGCCAGGTCACGCCGAGGTCCCGGATCGCCGCGCGGACATTGGCCGCGACCTTTTCGAAGGTGAACTCGGGCGAATGCACGCCGATGATCACGAAGCCGTCCTGAGCGTAAGCCTTGTACCAGGCCTTGAGATAGGGAATCGTCCGCACGCAGTTCACGCAGGAGTAGGTCCAGAAATCGACGAGGACGACCTTGCCGCGCAGGGCGGCCATGGTCAAGGGCGGGCTGTTGAACCACTGGCCATCGGCCACGAGCCGGGGCGCGACACCCAGATCGGCGAGCACCCCACCCTCGGAAGACTGACTCGCGCCCGCGAAGACGCCCGAGGCCGCCATCGCTGCCCCGGCCGCCGAGCCGAGGCCCCCGACCCTGCGAGAGCTGCGGGCCTGGAGGGCCGTCCTGACCGGAGCGGTGGTCTCTATGGCGGTGAGGCCCGAACCGTAGTTCGGGAAGGCCGCCAGGACGGCCGCCTGGAACCGGCGGTCCCAGCCGAAGCCCACGGCCGCGGCGACGAGGAGCATGAGGACGCCGAAGCCCCTCTGGATCGAGGCGCTGCGCTTCACCAAAGCGGGCACCTTGGCGAGCAGGGCCCGGCCACCCATCATCACCGCGAACATGGGAATGGAGGTGCCGAGGGTGTAGGCGAGGGTGATGAGGACCGAGCCGCCGTCGACGCGCTGCGTCAGGGCGAGGCTGATGACCGAGGCCATGATGGGGCCCACGCAGGGGGTCCAGATGAGGCCCAGGCTGAGCCCGATGAGCAGCCCCGGTCCGAAGCCCGTCCGGGCCGAGGCCTTCATGCCGCCCCGCGAGCCCAGGCCGGCCAGACGCGAGGCCGCGGCCTCGAAGGCTCTGCCGAGGGGTGGGATCACCATGACGAGGCCGAAGAGCCCGATCAGGACCACGGCGACATAGCGCAGGGCGTCGGGAGGTATGTTCAGGGCCTGGACCAGGGCCGACAGGGTAAGGGTGAAGACGGTGAAGCTGACCACGAAGCCCGAGATGATGCCGAGGGGCCTGGCCTTGCCTCCTCCCACGCTCCCGGAAAGCACGATGGGCAAGACCGGGAGAATGCAGGGGGAGAGTATCGTGATCACGCCGGATACGAAAGCGAAGACCAGCAGAACCGCCATAGGATTCCCCTCCGATCGGACAGTCCCGGAATATCATGACAATAATAGTCATGTATTCCCTGATTGGAATGTACCCTCGGAAGGCTCGCAAGGCAAGAAAGGTTGTACCTGCCCAGAACGCCGGGGAATTCCCCGGCGCTGGTTTCCGCCCGCTTCGCGCCGTGGCGCCCCCACCGCCCGCGACGCCCTCTCCTCCGCTCCGTGGCGCCTCCGCGTGAGCCGGTCTATCGGATCAAGCTCGCGCGCAGGCGCCGTGGACGCCAGGAAGACGGGCGCCGGAAGGCTCGGCGCGGCGCGGGGGGAGCCCCGGCCGCGCCGGCTACGGCGATTTCTGTATCAGCGCCTGACCTTGCGGGTGGTCACGTCGAAGATGACGGCCGCCGCCAGCACCGCGCCGCGGATCACGTACTGCAGGGAGATGTCGGTGCCCATGAGGTTCATGCCGTTCATGAGGGACATGTACACGAGGGCGCCGACCAGGGAGCCGGTGATCTTGCCCACGCCGCCCGCGGCCGAGACGCCGCCGATGTAGGCCGCCGCGATGCAGTCGAGCTCGAAGAGGGTGCCGCCCGTGGGGGTGGCCGACTGGAGCCGCGAGGCGAAGAGGATGCCCGAGAGCGCGGTCAGGAGACCCATGGCGCCGAACACCATGAAGGTGATCTTCTTGACGCTGATGCCCGAGAGCTCGGCGGCCTCGGGGTTGCCGCCCACCGCGTAGATGTGCCGCCCGAGGACCGTCTGCTTGGCTATGTAGTCGAAGATCAGCACCACGGCGATCATGATCACGACGGTCCACGACATGCCGTTGTAGCCGGCAAGGACCCAGGTGATGAGGCCGAGCACGATCGCCATGAAGACGAGCTTGAGCACGAACATATCGGCCGGCGGCACCTCGAAGTTGTAGGCCTGCTTGCTCTTGCGCGCGCCGATCTCGCGGAAGATGAACCAGACGATGGCCAGGAGGCCGATGAGGAGGGTGAGCTTGTGCAGGCCGTGGAGGAAGGTCGTGCCGGCCGGCATGATGTCCGGGATGTAGGCGTTGCCGATCGCGTTGAAGATCTTGTCCGGGATGATGATCGTGCCCGTGCTCGAGGTGACCATGAGCAGGGCGCCCCGGTAGATGAGCCAGCCCGCGAGACTCGCCACGAAGGAGGGTATGCCGAGCTTGGCCACGGGCAGGGCCGTGAGGAGGCCGGCCAGGATGCCGAGCACCAGGACCAGGAGCAGGGCGAGCCAGACGTTGAAATGCCAGTTGACGAGCGCCACGGCGGCTATGGCCCCGAGGAAGCCCGAGAGGAAGCCTACCGAGAGGTCGATGTGCCGGATGATGATGACGAGGGTCATGCCCACGGCGAGCACCGCGATGTAGCCCGTCTGGTTGAGCAGGTTCGCGATGTTGCGCGAGGAGATGAAGATACCCTTCGTGGCGATGGTGAAGATCGCCATGATGATGATGAGGGCGATGTACATGCCGTAGTCGCGGATGTTCTGACGCATCGCCTTTTGCAGGTCTTTGACTGTCATGGTGGACCTCTCTTCTAGTTTGTCGCCAGCTGCATGATCTTTTCCTGAGTCGCCTCGGCGGCGGGCAGCTCGCCCGCGATCCGTCCCGAGGAGACGATATAGATGCGGTCGCTCATGCCCAGGACCTCGGGCAGCTCGGACGAGATCATGACGATGCTCATCCCCCGCTCCACGAGCTTGTTCATGATGCCGTAGATTTCGTATTTCGCGCCCACGTCGATGCCGCGCGTGGGCTCGTCGAGGAAGAGGACGTCGGGCTGCACGAAGAGCCACTTGGCCACCGAGACCTTCTGCTGGTTGCCCCCCGAGAGATTGACCACGATCTGCTCGACGCTCGGCGTCTTGATGTTGAGCGCGTCCTTGTATTCCGTGGCCGCCTTGACCTCGGCGTTCTTGTTCACCACGCCGCGCTGGGAGATCTGGGCCAGGTTGGCCAGGGTGATGTTCTGCTTGACGTCCTGGATGAGGATGAGGCCGTTGCCTTTGCGGTCCTCGGTGGCGTAGGCGATGCCGGCCTTGATCGCGTCCTTGGGGCTGCGCAGGCGCACCGGCTTGCCCTTCACGAGGAGCTCGCCCTTGAGCTCGTAGCCGTCGGGATTGCCGAAGATGCTCTTGGCCAGCTCGGTGCGGCCCGAGCCCATGAGGCCCGCGAAGCCGACGATCTCGCCCTTGCGGAGCTTGAAGTTGACGTCCTTGAGCACGGTCCGTCCGAGCTTGGCGTTGTAGGCGTTCCAGCCGCGCACTTCGAGCACGACCTCGCCGGCGTCGCCGTGGCGGCGGTCGGGATAGATGTTGTTGATCTCGCGGCCGACCATGTGCTTGATGAGGATCTGCTCGCCCACCTCGCCCTTGGCGGCGTCGAGCGTGCAGATCGTCTGCCCGTCGCGGAGGACCGTGACCGTGTCGGCGATCTTGATCACTTCCTTGAGCTTGTGGGAGATGAGGACGCTCGTCACCCCGTCCTTCTTGAGGTGCCGGAGGAGTTCGAGCAGGTTGTCGCAGTCGTCCTCGTTGAGGGCGGCGGTGGGCTCGTCCAGGATGAGGAGCTTGACGTCCTTCGAGAGGGCCTTGGCTATCTCGACGAGCTGCTGCCGGCCCACGCCGAGATCCTTGACCTTGGTCTCGGGATTGACGTTGAGCCTGACGCGCTTGAGCATCTCGTTGGCCTTCTGGACCGTCTCGTTCCAGTCGACGCCCAGGCCCTTCCTGAGCTCGTGGCCCAGGAGAATGTTCTCGTACACCGTCATCTCCGGTATGAGCGCCAGCTCCTGGTAGATGATGGCGATGCCGGCCTTCTCGCTGTCGGCGATGCCCCGGAACTTCTGCACCTTCCCCTCGAAGAGGATGTCGCCGGAGTAGTCGCCGTGGGGATAGACGCCCGAAAGGACCTTCATGAGGGTCGACTTGCCGGCGCCGTTTTCCCCGACCAGACAGTGGATCTCGCCGGCGGCGACCTCGAAGCTGACGTCGCTCAGCGCCTTGACGCCGGGGAAGGTCTTGGTGATGTTTTTCATCTCGAGTATGGGAGTGTTCATGTCGGCCCCGCCTCCGAGAGCTTCAGTTCGTTAGGTAGATTATAGGACAGATAGGTGAATCCAGGTAGTGTGTTCAGACATGATAACCGCGGAGCCGGCCGGGCACCGGGGAAGGGCCGAAGGACCCCTGCGCCGAAGGGTTTTACGGCCCTCCGGCGCGCCCCGATGCCGCGGCGGCTCCGCGGCGTATCTTTCTACAGCCCGGTGAAGTCGCTGGCGGGCCAGTAGCCGGAGTCGACGATCTCTTTCTGGACGTTGTCGCGGGTTACCGTGACGATGGCCGTCGGCTTGGCGGGCACGTCGATCTTGCCATTGTTTACCGGCTGCGTAGAAGGCGGCGTCTGGCCATTGAGGAAGTCCTTGGCCGCGGCGATCGCGTCCTTGACGAGGGTGCGGACGTCCTTGAGCACGGTCATGGACTGCTTGCCGTCGATGATGTACTGGATCGAGGCGATCTCGGCGTCCTGGCCGGTGATGTAGTACTTCGTCACGTCGCTGTCGGCGGCGAAGGCGTCGGCGA
Source organism: bacterium (assembly GCA_021779995.1). Lineage (GTDB taxonomy): Bacteria > Spirochaetota > Spirochaetia > Treponematales > Rectinemataceae > JAJXZP01. The sequence goes on from JAJXZP010000080.1 coordinate 7,821, forward strand.
TGGCGCGGGCGGTGCCGTCGTTCGGAGCCAGGATGAACACGTTACCCTTGTCGCGCTTGCCGACGGAGGTCAGGTTGGCCTCGGCCTTGTTCTTCGCGTCGTTGAAGTTCCAGTTGGTCGTAGTCTGGCCGATGATGGCGGCCTGCTCGTCGCGGGAGAGCTTGGCCGTGTGCCTCAGCGCGAAGGCCTTGGACGAGTTGCGGACGATGAAGGTGCCGTCGGCGATCTTGGGCTGGAGCACCTGCCAGGCGCCCTGGAAGAAGAGGAAGGCGTTGTTGTCGGAGGGGGCGCCGGTGTAGATGTACAGGTTGTTGCCCTTCCTGCCCTTGGGGACCTGGCTCAGGAGGTAATTGGCCTGGGCGACGCCGACCGAGATCGAGTCGAAGGTGACGTAGTAGTCGACGCTCGAGGTGTCGCGGATGAGGCGGTCGTAGGAGATGACCTTGACGCCGGCCTGGTTGGCCTCGTCGGCGGCCGCCGCGGCGGCGGCGCCGTCCTGCGGGCAGAGGACGAGAACCTTCATTCCCTTGGTGATGAGGCTCTCGACATTGGTCTTCTCCATGGCCGAGGAGCCCTGGCTGAAGAGGACCTCGGCGCTGATGCCG
>JAJXZP010000083.1 GCA_021779995.1 bacterium
GCCGCCGCCGCGCGGGCCCGGCGGCGCATCTGGCGCACCGGCCGCACCTCGCCCGCCAGCGACAGTTCGCCGGCAAGCGCGGCCTCGGCGGGCAGGCTCAGGCCCGAGCGCGCCGAGTACAGGGCGCAGGCGAGGGCGAGGTCGATGCCGGGCTCGGTCAGGCGCATGCCGCCCGCGACGTTGACGTAGAGATCCTGGTCGGAAAAGCGCGCGCCCGTGTGCTTCTCGAGCACGGCGGCCACGCGCGACACGCGGGCAGCGTCGATCCGCTCCGAGTAGACCCGCGTGAGCCCCGCCTTGGCCGGCACCGTGAGCGCCTGGATCTCGACCAAAAGGACGCGGCTGCCCTCGTGCACGGGCACCACGGCGGTGCCGGCCGGCAGGCCGCTCTCGCCGCCGCCCGACTCGCCCTTGCCGCGGCGCACGAGGAAGAGCCCCGAGGGGTCGAGCACCTCGTCGAGGCCGCGCTCGCCCATGCGGAAAAGCCCCACTTCCTCGGCGCTGCCGAAGCGGTTCTTGCTGGCCCGCAGCATGCGCATGTCGCCTTCGCCCTGCTCGAAGCCGAGGACGGCGTCGACGAGATGCTCCGCCGCCTTGGGCCCCGCGATCAGGCCTTCCTTCGTCACATGGGCGACGAGGATCAGGACCGAGTCGTGGGTCTTCGCCCAGGCCGAGAGTTCCTGGGCGCAGTACTTGATCTGGTTGGCGGTGCCGGGCACGGCGCCGGCCTCCTCGGCGTGCAGGGTCTGGATCGAGTCGATCACGGCCACCGACGGCTTCACCGCGTCGAGGACGGAGCGCACGAGCGAAAGGTCGCCCGAGCAGAACACTTCGAGCGTGTCGCGCAGGGCGCCCAGGCGATCGGCCCGCAGCCTGATCTGCGCCGGCGATTCCTCGCCGGACACGTAGAGCACCCGCCCCTTCGTCTCAGCCCGGGCGCAGACCTGCAGAAGGAGCGTGCTCTTGCCGATGCCCGGCTCCCCGCCCAGGAGCACCACCGAGCCGCGCATGAGGCCCCCGCCGAGCACCCGGTCCATCTCGGCCGAGCCGGTGGGTATCCGCACGCCCTGCCCCGGATCGATGGAGACGATAGGGATCGAAAAGGTCTCTCCTCCGACATCGGCGCGCGGCTCGCCCACCGCGGTCTCGCGCAGACTGTTCCACTGTCCGCACTCGGGGCAGCGGCCGAGCCATTTCGGCTCCGTATGCCCGCAGGCGGAGCAGCGGTAGACGAGACTTTTTTTCTTGGCGCTCATAGGCGGATATCGTAGCCTAGGGATGCCTCCGATTCAAAGGGGGCCGCGGCTCCGGCGCGGCTCCGGCGCGGCTCCGGCCGGGGCCCCGGCCGTGCGAAACCCGCTCCCGGGTACCGATTTCACCATCCGTTGATCGAAAGCACATCGAACGCTAACATAGTTCCAATATGCTCGGTCCGGGAGTAAAGCCGTGATTAAAGTCCTGTTTCTCTGCGTCCACAATTCCGCCCGCAGCCAGATGGCCGAAGCCTTTCTCAACAAGCTGGGCGGCGGTCGATTCGAGGTCGAAAGCGCGGGTCTCGAGCCGGGCGTTCTCAATCCCTATGTCGTGCGCGCCATGGCCGAGGCGGGCATCGACATCTCGCATAACGCGACGAAAAGCGTGTTCGACCTGTTCAAGGCCGGACGCAGGTACGGGGTGGTCGTCACCGTGTGCTCCAAAGAGGCGGCGGAGCGCTGCCCCGTCTTCCCGGGACTTCACGAGAAGCTCCACTGGCCCTTCGGCGACCCTTCGGCCCTCAAAGGCACTGACGAGGAAATCATGGCCGGCGTCCGGGAAATACGAGACCAGATCGAGGCGGCGGTCAAGGATTTCGCCGCCGGCCACGCCTAGCGGCCGCTTGTCCCTCGGCCCTCCGGGCGTATACTCTCGCATCCATGGAACGCGCCCGACTCATACTCAAGCCGAAGGAGGATTTCCGCCTGCGCGGAGGTCATCCCTGGGTCTACGACAACGAAATCGCCTCGGTCGAAGGCGACCCGGCTCCCGGAGCGGAGGTCGAGGTGCTCGACGCGCGTCGGCGTTCCCTCGGTTCGGCATTCTTCAATCCGGCCTCGAAAATCAGGGCGAGAATCTACTCGCGCGTGGCAAAGCCCGCCGATCAGGCGTTTTTCGAAGAGAGCATCGCGCGAGCCCTGGCCTGGCGCCGGCGCTTTTTCGATCCGGAGCGGCAGAGCCTCCGCCTCGTCTTCGGAGAGGCCGACGGCCTGCCCGGGCTCATCCTCGACTCCTTCGTCGGCAGCCCGGAGGCGGCCGGATCCGACGCGGCGGCTTCCCCCTCCGAGCCGAGCCGAGGACGCTGGCTTTCCGCCCAGTTCCTCTCGCTCGGCGTCGAGACCCGCAAAGACGAGATCCTCGCCGCCCTCACGCGCGTCTTCCCCGTCCGGGGCATCGCCGAGCGGAGCGACGCCTCCGTGCGGACGCTGGAAGGACTCCCCCTCTTTTCCGGAAAGCTCGACGGCGAGGTGCCCGAGCGGGTCGTCATCGACGAGAACGGGCTCCGCTTCGCCGTCGACCTCCTGGGCGGGCAAAAGACCGGGTGGTACCTCGATCAGCGCGCCAATCGCTCGGCGGCGTCGCGCTTCGCCCTCGAGCGGGCGGGGGGTCCCGGCCGCAGGGTCCTGGACGCGTTCTGCAACGCGGGCGGCTTCGCCCTGGCCTGCGCCGCCGCGGGCGCGGCCGAGGTCGTGGCCGTCGACTCCTCGCCGGAAGCCGTCGCGGCCGTCGCGGCCAATGCCGCGAGAAACGGCCTGTCGGACCGTGTGCGCGCGATCGAGGCCAACGCCTTCGACCAGCTCCGCCTTTTCGAGCGCGGCCACGAGCGCTTCGGGCTCGTCGTCCTCGACCCGCCGGCCTTCGCCAAGAACCGGGCCTCGGTGGACTCGGCCTACCGCGGCTACAAGGACCTCAACCTGCGCGCCCTGCGGATCATCGAGGACGGAGGAGTGCTCGTGACCTGTTCCTGCTCCTTCTGGTTCGGCAGGGAACGATTCGCGCAGATGCTGGAGGAGGCCGCCCGGGATGCCGGTCGACGGCTGCGCATGATCGAGGAACGCGGACAGGATCTCGACCATCCCGTCGTCTCGGGCTACGGGGAGTCGAGGTACCTGAAATGCGTCATAGCGGAAGTGAGCTGACCGTTCAGAGCACCAGCACCCTGGATATGCCTTCCTCGTTCACGCCGAAAAGTCGCTTGAGCTGCTCGGCCTCGGTGTAGGAAGTTCCGGCCTTCGCGTTGAAATAGTCCAGGAAGGCGCGCATCTCGGCCTCGTCCTTCGAGTAGAGCGCCGACGAGAAGGCGGAGCGGTACTGCCCCGCCTCGGCGAGCTGCATCGTCGAAAGCCGGCCGTATTGCCGCTTGGCGCGGCCGTCCACGACGGCCATCGCGCCGTCGAATCCGATGGTGAAAACGAAATCCTCGCGGGAAATCATCGCTAGCTCCACTGGGAGAATTTGTAGGGCCGAAGAAAGGGCGGCGGCGAATCCGGGAGGCACGGATGCCGTCCGAACGCGCCGCTCTCCGGTTCCTCCGGCCCTGGCGGCCGGGCTTCAGTCCCGCCTCGGCTCGCCACGAGCGCGGGCGGCCGAAAGCGAGCCGCGCGGGCGGCCGATCAAACCAGGGAAAAGTTGTCCTTCGAGGCTCCGCACATCGGGCAAACCCAGTCGGCGGGCAGATCGTCGAAAGAGGTGCCGGGCTTAACCTTGGCGTCGGGGTCGCCGATGGCCGGGTCGTAGATGTAGCCGCACACATCGCACACGTACTTCTTCATGTCTCGCTCCTGTCTCGCGTGGTATCTCTCGTTCATGCGCGGGCTCGCCGCACCTTCGCCCGATAGAGCCGGGGAAGCAGCCGCCCTCAGGCCAGCCGGCCTCAGGCCTTCCAGACCCCGTGTTTGTTGCAGTACTCCCGCGCCATGACCTTGGAGGCCTGGATCGTGAAATGAGCCTCCGGCTTGTCGCCCGGCTTGAGGAATTTCCTGCAGGTGAGCTCCTGCCCGCTCCCCGCGCCGACTATCAGCTCGATCCACTCGATATAATGGTCGTTCTCCATCGGATGGGGGACGGAGCCGACGCTGACCTTGTAGCCGTCGGCCGTTTTTTCGATGACGGGCACGTGCTTTTCCTTGGCGGCATCGGTCGTGTTCTCGCCGAGCAGCTTCATGGGCTTGCCGCAGCATACGGGCTCGCAGGTCGAAGCGTGCAACACCTCCACCATGTCCCCGCAGGATTCACACTTGAAAATCTGCAATCTCTCGGCCATCGTTCGCTCCTTTCTCGTTTCGTCGTAAAGACTCTACCTATGGAGACTCTTTGAAAAAGCCGTCAATTCCCATGACTCGCCCAGGCGCCGCAGGCGCCTCGAGCAAACCCGCAAGGGCGGCGGTTCAGTAATTCTCGCCGAGGAGCTCGAAATACGACTGCGGATGAGCGCAGGCGGGGCAGGCCTTGGGCGCTTCGGTGCCTTCGAAAAGGTAGCCGCAGTTGGTGCAGCGCCACACGCGCTTCGTGTCGGACTTGAAGACCCGGTCCTTCTCGATATTGGCCATCAGTTTTTCGTAGCGATGGGCATGCTGCTTCTCGGCCACGATGACCGCCTCGAAGACCGTCGCGACCGCCTCGTACCCTTCCTCCCTCGCCTTCTTGGCGAAGCCGGGATACAGTTCCTTCCATTCGAAGTTCTCGCCGGCGGCGGCGGCGCCGAGGTTCTGCTTGGTGGAGCCTACCACGCCGGCCGGGAAGGCCGCGGTGATGGAGAGCTCCCCGCCCTCGAGAAAGCCGAAGAAGCGCTTGGCATGCTCCTTCTCCTGGTTGGCCGTCTCTTCGAAAATGAGCGAAATCTGGATGAAGCCTTCTTCCCGCGCCTTAGAAGCAAAGTAGGTGTAGCGATTTCTCGCTTGGGATTCTCCGGCGAACGCGGCCATCAGGTTTTTCTCGGTCTGAGAACCTTTGACACTCTTCATACCCTGCTCCTTCTGAAGATGGAATATCCGGAACCGAAGGTTCCGTGAAAAGGAACTGCGAGCATTTTGGGGGGCCTTTCCGACGACGCGCGCCCCGGCGCCGAAACGACAGGCCTGCGACCCGACGACGACCGCAGGTGAGTTTTCCGAACGGGCGACATCCTCGGCTGATCCGGCAGGAATTACTATAGCCGACCCCGGCGCCATGCGCAATGCTTTCCGACTCTGCGCCGTCTCACGATTGAATCGAGCGGGAGGGTCGGGCGCGTATCCGTCGCGAGGGGGAGAAAATGCACTCCGATGCGCTTTATGCCGGCTCAATCATCGATTACGCGGCGCCGACCGTCCGCGAGCGCCTGGCGAGCGAGGGGCCTCTTTCGCTCTCCGACGGCGAACTCATCGCGGCGCTCATCGGCACGGGGATCCACGGCAAGGGGGTCCAGGCCTTGGCCGACGAGGTGCTCGGCCTCTTGGATGTCTCCCGGTCGGTCCCCGATCCCGCCATTCTCCGGCGCATTAGCGGCATGGGCGAGGCGAAGGCCTGCGCCGTGGCCGCCGCGCTCGAACTCGGCCGCAGGGTCTACGGTCTCCGCGAAAAGCGGGTGGCCTCCCCCCGCGACATCTGGCCCCTCGTTTCGCACTGGGCCGACCGCAAGCAGGAACGCTTCATCTGCTGCAGCCTGAACGGCGCGCACGAGCTCATCGCGGCGAGAATAGTCTCGGTCGGTCTCGTGAACCGCACTGTCGTCCATCCGCGCGAGGTTTTCGCCGATCCCTTGACCGACAGGGCCTGCGCCGTCGTGGTGGCCCACAATCATCCCTCGGGGCGGCTGGAGCCGAGCCCCGAGGATCGCGAGATAACCCAGCGGCTCAAAAGCGCCGCCGACACGCTCGGACTGGCGCTTCTGGACCACATCATCTTTACCCGCGAGGCGTTTTTCAGCTTCGTCGAGCACGGCCTGCTCGAGCCGCCCAACCCCGACTAGATGACGCCGAGCTTCTTTCCGGCCTTCTCGAATATGTCGAGGGCGCGGGTGAGCTGCTCGCGGGTATGCGTCGCCATGTAGCTCGTCCTCAAGAGGGCCATCCCCTGCGGCACGGCGGGGGAGATGACCGGATTGGCGTACAGGCCGTTGTCGAAAAGCTCCTTCCACAGGCGGAAGCAGGCCTCGTCGTCGCCGACGATGACGGGGATGATCGGAGTCTGCGTGGCGCCGATGTCGAAGCCGAGCTCGCGGAAGCCCTTCATCATGAAATGGGCGTTGTCCCAGAGCCTTTCCACGTGCTCGGGCTCCTTTTCCATTATGTCGAGCGCCGCGAGCGCCGCCATGACGAGGGCCGCGGGAAGGGAGGCGGAGAAGATGAAGGAGCGCGCGTGGTGCTTTATGTAGTTGATCACGTCCTTGTCGCCCACGATGAAGCCGCCCAGGGAGGCGAAGCTCTTGGAGAAGGTCCCCATCGTGATGTCGACATCCTTCTCCAGGCCGAAGTGGACCGCCGTGCCGCGGCCCTTGCCGAGCACGCCGACCGAGTGGGCGTCGTCGACGTACAGCCGCGCGCCGCGCGCCTTGCAGATCTTGACGAGCTTGGGCAGGTCGACGATGTCGCCGCCCATCGAGAAGACGCCGTCCACGACCACGAGGCTGCCCTTGTCCTCGGGCACCTTCTCCAGAATCCGGTCGAGCTGGTCGAGGTCGCCGTGCACGAAGCGCTTGATCTCGCCGAGCCCGAGCCGGCAACCGTCCACGATGCTCGCGTGGTCTTCCTTGTCGGTTACGACGATGTCGTTGCGTCCGATCAGGGCGGAGATGGCGCCGAGATTGGTCTGCATCCCGGTGCTGAATACGAGCGCCGCGTCCTGGTTCATGAAGGCGGCCAGCCGCCTCTCGAGTTCCTCGTGAATCACCAGGGTGCCGTTTATGAGGCGGCTCCCCGTCGGGCTGGTCCCGAAATCGTCGATCGCCTTTTGCGCGGCCGCCTTGACCTTCGGATTGAACGTCAGGCCGAGATAGTTGTTCGAGCCGAGCATGAGCACTTTCCGGCCGTTCATGACGACCTCGGTCCCCTCCGTGCTCTCCAGCGCCTGGAAAAAGGGATAGAACCCCTGCGCCATGACCTGTTTGTCCCGATCGAACTCGAAGCACTTCTTGAAGATATCCATGGAGAACCCCTTTCCGCGCGGGGCAAGGTCCCCGCGCGACACGACGGCGCCCGATGCGCCACGTTAGGCGAACGCGAATATCGCGGCCGAGGGCGAGGAATTCTCCCCTCGGTGCATTCGCGCCGCCGGCCGGCGAGTCTTGAAAATGTCCCGCCGTCGCATAGAGTCTATCGAAGAAGGCCGATCCGCACAAGTCGCGATTCCGGTCCACGGCAGGGCAGTCACGGGCCGGGGGCCGCGCCTCCGCCCGGACCCGGCCGTTCGGCGGCGGCAGCTGAATGCTGCCGGCGGCTATCGTCGGAGGCCGACGGCTGCCGCCGGCCCTAGGCGCGGGCTTCCGGGATCTCGAACACGCCCTCGAGCACGTGCCGCGGGGCGTAGGCGAAGCGGCCCAGCTCCTCGGGCCGGGTCACGCCCGAGAGGACGAGCACCGTCTCGATGTCGGCCTCGATGCCGGCGACGATGTCGGGGTCCATGCGGTCGCCGATGATGACCGTCTCCTCGCGCGTGGCGCTAAGGCGCCTCAGGGCGTGGCGCATCATGAGGGGGTTGGGCTTGCCGACGAAGTAGGCCGTGCGCCCCGTGGCCAGCTCGACCGGGGCGACGAGGGCGCCGCAGGCGGGCACGATGCCCGATTCGTCGGGGCCGTTCAGGTCGGGGTTGGTGCCGATGAGCTTGGCCCCCCGGTGCACGAGGCGCACGGCCGTCTCGATCGCCTCCAGGCTGTAGCCCCGGCCCTCGCCCACCACGACATAGTCGGGATTGACGTTGTTCATCGTGTAGCCCGCGTCGTAGAGGGCGTGGATGAGCCCCGGCTCGCCGATGACGTAGGCCGAGCCGCCCGGCTTCTGCGCGGCGAGGAAGCCGGCCGTGGCGAGGGCGCTCGTGTAGAAATGCTCCGGCTCAACCTCGATCCCGAGGCGCTCCAGCTTCTGCGAGAGCTCGAGCGGCGAGCGCTCGCTCGAATTGGTCAGGAAGAGGAAGCGCTTGCCCTCGCGCCTGAGCCAGGCGACGAACTCGGCCGCCCCGCGGAGGAGGCGGTTGCCGTGGTAGACGACCCCGTCCATATCGATGATGAAGGCCACGCGGGACCTGATGCGCGCAAGATCGGCTTCCATGGGGGCTCCTTACGGCTTGGGAGTATACTTGGAATACACCCCCATTTCCCAGCCGGTGTAAGCGAACACTACCG
>JAJXZP010000188.1 GCA_021779995.1 bacterium
CACCCCCGTCGAGGAAGTCGTCTGGGCGATGAGCGACATCGTCGCCTCGGGCAAGGCCCTCTACTGGGGGACCTCCGAATGGAGCGCCGAGGAGATCCGCGAGGCCTGGGAGATCGCCGACCGGCGCAATCTGCGCAAGCCGCAGATGGAGCAGCCGCAGTACAACCTGCTCACGCGCCAGAAGGTCGAGAGCGAGTTCGCCCGACTCTACGAGGGGATCGGGCTGGGGCTGACCACCTGGAGCCCCTTGGCGTCCGGAATTCTTTCCGGCAAGTACGGCAAGGGTCTGCCTGCCGGTTCGCGGCTCGCCCTGCCCGGCTACGAGTGGCTCAAGGCCGCGGTCTATCACCCCGAAACCGTCAAGGCGGTCGAGGCCCTCGGGCCGATAGCGGCGGAGATCGGCGCCACGCTGCCCCAGCTGGGCATAGCCTGGTGCGCCCGCAATCCGGCCGTGAGCACGGTCATCACCGGAGCGAGCCGTCCCGAGCAGGTGGTCGAGAACCTCAAGGCCATCGACTTCGTCGCCAAGCTCAGCCCGGAGATTCTCTCGCGCATCGACGAGGCCGTGAAGCCGGCTCTGGGCAAGGTCGCCGGCTAGCCGAGGCGGAAAGTCTCGGGGAGAGGCTCCGGACGCCTTGCAGGATATGCGCCGCGAGTCTACCTTTGCGGTCATGCGCATCGGCTTTTCCCGAGACTGGACGATCATCCTGCGCCGAGACGGCGGCGAAGCGTCGGAGCCCGAGCTTTTCGCGGTAGAGGAACTTTCGCGGATCTTCGAAAAATTGGGCGGCAGGGCGCCCCGTATCGGCGGCGACGGATCGGGCGAGGGGCTCGTCATCCTGGACTGCGGCCGCCCGGAGGGGCTTCCGGCCAGGCCGCGGGGCTTCTCGTGGCGCGCCTCGCCGGAACGGATCGAGCTGTACGGCGACGACCCGCCCGCGCTTCTGCGCGGGGTCTACGATTTTCTCGGCGCGGCGGGCGTCTCCTGGCTCTACCCGGGCGAGGACGGCCTGCGTCTGCCCTCTTCCGAAAACGTCGGGCCGGGCGCGGACTCGGGGTCTAGCCCGGGCGGCCGTCCGGGCTGCACCCTGATACTCGGCCACGGCGCCTACATGGAGCGCTGGGACGAGTACCTACTCTGGGCCGCCCGCAACGGCTACGACTCGGTGTTCTTCCACACGACCGACGAGGCTCTCGCCTTCGGAGCCGTTCCGGCCGCAGCCTACGAAAGCCGGCGCGGCGAGGTGGCCGCGCTCGCGCGGCGCCTCGGCCTGCGGATCGAGCTGGGCGGGCACGGCCTGTCCGCCCTCCTTCCGCGGCGGCTCTTCCGCGGCGAGAGCGGGCTTTTCCGCATGGCCGACGGAGCGCGCCGAGCGGACGGCAATCTCTGCCCCTCCAGCGGCAGAGCGCTCGACATCGTCTCAGGCAACCTCGCCGACTTCGCGCTCGCCCACCCCGAGGTGGGCGTCTTCCATGTCTGGCCGGCCGACCTCCCCGGCGGAGGCTGGTGCTCCTGCCCCGACTGCGCGGCCGCCGGCCTGGGCCCCGCGGCTCAGTCGCTCGCGACGGAGACTGCCATGGCCCGGGCCTTGGCCGCGGCCCGTCCCGGCTGCAGGCTATCCTTCCTCGCCTACCACGATACCGAAAACGTCGACCTCCGCGGCCTCGGCCCGCTGCCCGAAAATCTCGATCTCCTCTGGGCGCCGCGGCGCCGCTCCTGGGCGAAGGGGCTCGACGACCCCGACTGCGCCCTCAATGTCGCCTCGGCTTCGGCCTTTCGGGCGGCAGCCGAAGCCTGGCGCGCGGCGGGCGGCGGCGCTGTCGCCGTATTCGAATACTGGGAAGACGCCTTTCTCTTCAAGGGTGCGGTTCCGCCCCGCCCCGCCGCGCTCACCGGCGACGCGGCCGTCTACGCCCCCGCGGAGGGTGGCGCCGACCGGATCGGCATTCTGCTGACGGGCGGCCGCCTGCCCCGCTCTCCCCGGCCCAACCCCTGGCTCCTGCCCCGCATCGTCGCGGGAGGCAAGGGGCGGCCCCTCATGTCGGCGTGGGTGGACGAGGTCTACGGCCCCGCAGCCCGGGCGATGGGCAGCTACTGGGAGGCTCTGGAAGAGGCGTGGACGATCGGTCTCGACGCCGAGCCGGGCGACGGGGAGCTGCAGGCGCCGCGGCGCCTCGCCGAGGCCCCGGACCATCCTCCGGCCGATTGGGGCGACCCCTGGAAAGCCTCGGCCGAACGGCTCGCCGCGATGCGCGGCGGCTGCGAGGGGCTCTTCGACCTCCTGCGGCGCTGCGAATCCGCGCTCCCCGAGGCCGAGGCGGCCGCCGATCGGGCCGACCGCGCCGAGGCCCTCGCCTTCCGGGGCGAGCGGGATGAGTATCGCATAACGGCCGCGCGCTTGGAGCTCGACTGCGCCAGGCTCGCGGTCTATCACGAGCTGGCCTCCGGCGAGATTCGGGACGCCGCCGATCTCTCGCTCCTCGCCCAGGCGGCCCTGGATGCCTATTACGCATCGCTCGACTCGCTGCCGGACAGACGATCGCGCCGGGAGCTCCGCTTCCTCGCCTTCCTGTTCTACGGGCTCAGGCTGCACCTCATCCTCAGATCGGCGGCCCGCAATCCGATACGCCGCATCCTCGACAAAGCGCTGTGCCTCGCCCTGCTCGCTTTCCGCGCCCGGCCTCTGCGCGGCGCATGGGAGCGGTAGGCGAAAAGAGGCCGGCGGGCGCCGCCTTCGCCCGACCCGAATCCGGGATGCCTCGATTGCGTTCCCGGCCCGGCGCGCGGTATTGTAGAGCGCGATGATCGAAAGCGGCGCCCTGGGCAAGAAGGTCTTCTTCCTCTATCCTCCCCCCGTCCTGACGGAAATCGTGGAGGAGCTCGCCCGGCGCGAGTTCGAGGTCTATCTCGTGCGCGACCACGAGCGGCTCGCCCGCGCCCTCGCCAAGGATCCCGACGCCCTCCTCTTCATCAACCTGGACGACGGTCTCGACGAGCCCGGTTGGGTGAGCTACATCGAGAAGCTGCGGAACGACGCGATCGCCAAGGCCGTCCGCGTCGGCGTGCTCACGCTCAACGAGCGCTCCCCCGAGGTCCGCTCCACCTATCTCATGGACCTCCAGGTCTCCTGCGGCTTCGTCGTGCTCAAGCTGGGGACGGCCAAGACCACCGATATCCTCGTCAAGACACTCGAGGTCAACGAGGCGCGCGGACGGCGCAAGTTCGTCCGCGCGGTCTGCCAGCCGGGCTGGGGCCAATGCGCCCTCGACTACGAAGGCAGCCAGCTCCGCGCGGAGATCGCCGACCTGAGTTCGGCGGGCATGGCGCTCATGTTCGGGAGCGACTTGAGCCTCCGCATCGGCACCATGCTCCGCGACATGACCCTCACGGTCAAGGGATCGCGGATCACCCTCTCGGGCTTCGTCGCGGCCCAGCGGACCGAGAGCGGCGGGGCGCGGACCCACGTCGTGATGTTCGACCCCGCCTCCCTCGACGAGGCCCGCCGGGAGCGGCTCAAGATCAGCGTCTTCCACATCAACCAAGCGACGATGGAACAGCTGCTGGCCTCGGTGTAGAGCCTCGGCGGAGGATCGCCCGCAACCTCCGCTCGGCTTCGGGGTCTAGCTCCATGCGGCGTGGGCGCCGCATGGAGCTGCAATGGGAAAAACGCGGAGCGGGGCCGGGAACGATCGGCGATTTTCGGCGGGCGAGGAGATAGCGAACGCCGTCACCCACGGCACGGGGGCGCTGCTGTCGATCGGAGCGCTGCTTCTCCTGGTGCTGGCCGCGATCGCGAGGGGAAGCGCCGTCACCGTCGCGGCCTACGCGGTCTTCGGGCTCTCGCTCATACTGCTGTTCACGATGTCGACGATCTACCATTCGCTCGCCCCGGGCCGGCCGAAGCAGGTCTTCGAGGTGCTCGACCACTCCTCGATCTATATCCTCATCGCGGGCACCTACACGGTTTTCTGCCTCGGACCCCTGCGCCGCTCGGGCGGGTGGAACCTCCTCGCCCTCGTGTGGACCATCGCGGCGGCGGGCGTCGTGTTCAAGTCGCTGTGGATCGACCGCTTCAAGCTCGCCTCGACGATCGCGTACCTGGCCATGGGCTGGCTGATCGCCCCCTATTTCGGGGCGCTGCGCGCGAACCTGAACGGAACCGCGATGGCGCTGCTCCTGGCCGGCGGGCTCTTCTACACGCTCGGGGCGGTCTTCTACTCGCTCAAGCGCATGCCCTGGTTCCACCCGGTCTGGCACCTCTTCGTGCTGGCGGGCGCGGCCTGCCACGTGGCCGCCGCCCTGGCGGCCCTCAGTCCGATCGCCTAGGGCGCCTCCCGATCGGCTAGGGAACGATGGCTCCGAGGAGGGCGAGCAGGAGCCCCACGATGCCGCCGACCACGGCTCCGTTGACGCGGATGTACTGCAGGTCGTTCCACACGGCGTCCTCGACGCGGCCGACGAACTCCTTGGAATCGGTGGCCTTGAGCAGGCCGGTGATGTAGTCGGTCAGGGAGTCGACGATCCGCGAGCGGGCTATGAGGGCCGCGACCGCTCCGGCCAGGGCCCGGTTGAAGCGCGCGCGGAACTCGGCGTCCCCGCCGAGCCGCGCCGCGAGCGAATCCTCCATGCGCCCGAGGCCGCCCATGAAGCCGCTGTCGGGGCTGGCGAGATCCTCGCCCAGGCTCCCGAGCAGGCCCGCCAGGGAGCCCGAGAGGCCGCGCAGGAAGCCCGGGTCGCGGAGCGCGTCGCGGACCATGGAGGAGAAGCGGCCGCGCTCGTCGGAGGGGTCGGGCGCCTCCCCCGCCAGCTGGGAGGCGTAGCGCTCGAGGCTCGAGACGAGGAAGAGCCTCAGCTCGTGCCGGCGGTCCGAGCGCAGTTCGCCTAACTCGTCCTCGACGCCGCGGAGCAGTCCCTCGATCGTGCCCCGTCCTATGAAGAGCCCCTGCCAGCCCGCGTTGCGCTTGACGATGGGCGTGATCGAGGCGGCCAGTTTGAAGCGATTGCGCCCGATCTCGGTCCTGAGGAGGTCGGCCAGGGCCTCGACGAGGCGCTCGTCGAAGCGCTCTTCCCGGGCCCAGCGGAGGATGCCGGCGAAGGCCGCGGCGAAATCCGTCCGCTCGGCCGCGAACTCGGCCAGCTTGGCCACCGCCTCGCGCAGGCTTTCGGAGCGGCCTCCCTCGCTCCCCCGGTAGCCGAGGAGGAAGGCCGAGGCCCGCGAGCGCAGAAAGTCGTGCAGTTCGCCGCGGAGCCCCCCGGCGGCCAGGGCGGCCTCGAGCTTCGAGGCGAAGTCCAGCCTCCCCAGCTCCTCGGAGATGCGGTCGTCGCTCACGAAGAGGGTGATGAAGCGCGGCACCGCCTCGGCGATGGAGTCCTTGTTCTTGGCGAGTATGTTGGTGTGCGGGAGCCTCAGGCCGAGCGGATCGCGGAAAAGGGCGCTCACGGCGAACCAGTCCGCGAGGGAGCCGACCAGGGCCGCGTCGAAAAAGGCGGCGAGCAGGTGCTTGAGCGTGAGACCATGGAAGAGGGTGACGGCGTCGAGGCGCAGCCAGGGCTGGAAGCTCACGACGAGGAATCCGCCCGCGGCGATCGCGAGCGATACGGCGCCGATCCGATTTCTTTGTTTCGTCATTCGTTCACCCCACGCTCTCTTCGGTTACTTCGTCCATGGTCTTCTGCATGCGATAGAGCCGGGAGTAGAGCCCGCCCCGCTCCATGAGCTGGTCGTGCGTGCCTTCCTCGACCACGCGGTGCTCGTGCATCACGACGACCTTGTCGGCGTTGCGGATCGTGGAGAGCCGGTGCGCGATCACGAAGCTGGTGCGGCCCTTCATGAGCTCGGAGAGGCCGGCCTGGATCCTCGCCTCGGTGAGCGAGTCGACGCTCGAGGTGGCCTCGTCGAGGATGAGGATGTCGGGGTCGGCGAGGATGGCCCGCGCTATGGCGAGGAGCTGGCGCTCCCCCTGCGAGAGGTTCATGCCCCGCTCGGTGAGCAGGGTATCATAGCCCTCGGGCAGCCGCCGCACGAAGTGGTCGGCGTTGGCCCGTGCGGCGGCCTCGAACATCTCGGCCTCGGTGGCGTCCGCGCGCGCGTAGAGCAGGTTGTCCCGGATGCTCATCGCGAAGAAGAACGGCTCCTGGAGCACGACGCCCATGCGGCGCCGCAGCAGGTCGATGTCGATCTCGCGGATGTCGCGGCCGCCGACGGCTATGGAGCCGGAGCTTGGCTCGTAGAAGCGCGACAGGAGGTTGACGAGCGTGGTCTTGCCGGCGCCCGTCGGGCCGACGATCGCGACGATCGAGCCCTGCGGGGCGATGAAGCTGATCGACTCGAGCACGGGCCGGTCGGGCACGTAGCGGAACGAGAGGGAGCGAAACTCCACGTCGCCCGAGAGCCGCCCGTCGCCGGCCGGCTCCGCGGCGACGGGAGCGGCCGGAGCGGGGGCGGGAGCGGACGATCCCGCTCCGGTCGTCGTGCCCGCGCGCGCCCCGGACGCGGCGACGCGGGCGAGCGAAGGCTCCTCCCCCTCGTCGAGCACCTGGAAGACGCGCTCGGCCCCGGCCATCGCCGACTGCAGGACGTTGTACACGTTGGTCATCTGCATCAGCGGCTGGAAGAAGTTGCGCGTGTAGAGAATGAAGGAGGCGAGAAGCCCGATGGAGAATCCCGCCCAGCTCCGGAGGATGAGCCAGCCGCCCAGTCCCGAGACCACGGCCAGGGAAAGACTCGTCATGACCTGCATGAGCGGCATCATCAGGGCCGAGGACACCTCGGCCCGGCCGCCCGCGTCGCGGGCCTGCGCGCTGATTCTCTCGAACTTGTCGAACTCCGCCTCCTCGCGGCGGAAGGACTGGATGACCCGCACGCCCGTCACCGATTCCTCGATCGAGGCGCTCAAGGCTCCCACGCTCTCCTGGTTTTTCTTGAAGGCCTCGCGGATGCGCTTGCCGAGCGAGCCGGCGATGAGGGCCATGGCGGGCACCGTGAGCAGCATGAAAAACGTGAGGGGCAGATTGAGCGCGAACATGGCGATGAGGACGCCCACCATCGAGAAGAGGCCGCCCGCCAGGTTGGAGAAGCTCTGCGACAGGGCGTTGTAGATCATCTCGATGTCGTTCGTGAGCCGGGAGAGGAGGTCGCCGACGCCTTTCTCGTCGAAGTACGACATGGGCAGCCTCTGGATCTTCTCGAAGGTGTCCCTTCGGAGACGATAGACGATCGAGTTGCCGACCCTGACCAGCATGATGCTCGAGACCGAGTCGGCGACCCAGGACCCGAGGTAGATGCCCAAGAGGACGAGCATGGACCTGAGGAAGGCCGGAAGGTTCTTGGCGATCTCCAGATCCTTGTGGATCGCCTCGCCGATGAGGGCCGGTCCGAGGGTCTTCAAGGCCACGCTGGCGATGATGATGAGGGTGGACAGGCCGACCAGCAGCGCCTGGGGGCCGAAGTACCGCAGCAGGCGCAGCGCGGCTCCGCGGAAGTCCTTGGCGTTCTCGATGCGCACCGAGCCGGGGCCGTGGCCCGGCCCCATCCTTCGAGGCATCGCCGAGCCCCGGCCGGGCTGCGCCGCGCCGCGGATGTCGCTCATGCGCTCACCCCCTGGGTCTCGCAGATCTCGCGGTAGATCCCGTTGTCCCGATACAGCTCCTCGTGGCTGCCGACACCCGAGACGGCCCCGTCGTCCATCACGACGATGCGGTCGGCGCGCCGGACCGCGCTCGCCTTCTGGCTCACGAGGATCATGGTCTTGCCGCCGAGCTCGGAGAACAAGGCCTCGATGACGCGCGCCTCGGTCTCGGCGTCGAGGGAGGAGGTGACGTCGTCGAAGATGAGGATGTCGGGGTCGGCCGCGACCGCCCGCGCGATCGCCAGGCGCTGGCGCTGGCCGCCCGAGAGGCCCGCGCCCCGCTCGCCCAGGATCGAGTCCCAGCCCTTCTCGGCGACGAACTCCTCGGCGGCGGCTATCCTCACCGCACGCTCGAGTTCGGCCTCGGACGCGCCGGGGCGGCCGAAGGCGACATTGTCGCGGATGGTCCCGGTGAAGAGCACGGTGTCCTGGAAGGCGAGGCAGACGCGCCTGCGGAGGCTGTCGAGCGCGTAGTCGCGGAGGTCCCGTCCGTCGAGGAGCACCGAGCCTTCGACCGGATCGTAGAACCGCGGCACGAGCGAAATGAGGGTCGACTTGCCCGCGCCCGTCGTGCCGATGACGCCGATGCGCTCCCCCTCGCCAATGGCGAGGTCGATACCGCGCAGCGCATCCTCGCTGCCCCAGCGCCCCGTCGCGGCTCCGCCCCGCCCGCCGCCCTGCCCGCCGGCCTGAGC
>JAJXZP010000289.1 GCA_021779995.1 bacterium
GCCGCCGTCGCCGCGGCGAGCGGCCTGGAGCCGGGCAGCTTCCGGGTGACGGGCATCGAGCCCTCGGCCGGACATCAGGGATTCAACACGCCCGTCTGGGGCCACGCGGACCGGCTGGCCCGCCATCTTTCGCGTTAGGCGCGACAGCTCGGCGCCGGTCCGAGCGAAAGGCGCCCGACGACGACATCGAGCGACCGGCGGGCGCCGGCACAAGGAGACAATGACATGAAGCGATACAAGATCACGGTCAATGGACAGAGCTACGACGTCACCGTGGAGGAGCAGGGCGGCGTCCCCGCCGGCGCCCCCGTCCCGGCGCGAGTTCCCGCGCCGGCGGCCGCGGCATCCGCGCCGGCCCCCGCGGCTCCCGTCACCGCGGCCGCCGCGGGCGCTCCCGGCGCGGTCAAGGCGCCCATGCCCGGCACGGTCATTTCCTTCAAGGTGAGCCAGGGCCAGGCGGTGAAGCGGGGCGACGTCCTCCTCATCCTCGAGGCGATGAAGATGGAGAACGAGATCGTCGCCCCGGCCGACGGCAGCGTGAAGACGCTCTGCGTGGCCGCAGGCGCCTCGGTCAAGGCCGGCGAGCTCCTCGTCGAGCTGGCCTAGCTTCCTCGGAAAAACGGCCCCGGCCCCCGCGCCGGGCCCGCTTGTCCGCGCCGGGGCCCGCACCCATGGGGCCGGTGATGCGCGGGGCTAGCTCCGCCGCCGCGCCGATCAGTCTTCCTGCATGCGCCTGACGTTGGCGTGCGAGATCTTCGCTATGCTCTCGATCTCGCCGGCGGCGCTGCGCAGCGACTCGTCCATGCGCTTGTAGGTCCCGCCCAGGCTCGAGGTCGCCGAGGCGAGGGTCTGGAGCGCCGCGCCGATGCCGCCCGTGTCGGAGGACATCGCGCCCAGGGAATCGAGTACCTCTTTCATGCCCTCCGCGCTGGCGGCCAGTTTCTCAAGCACCGACCGGATATTCTCTCCCGAGCGCTCCGTGATCGCGGTCGTCGAGTCCATGTCGCGCGTCATGGTCGACAGGGTCTTCGCGATCTGCGAGGCGCTCTGCCCGGCCTGGTCGGCGAGATTGCGGATCTCCGAGGCGACCACCGCGAAGCCGGCTCCCGAGTCGCCCGCGTGGGCCGCCTCGATGGCCGCGTTCATGGACAGGAGATTGGTCTGCGAGGCGATCTTGTTGATGCCGGACACCAGGTCGTGCACCCCGTGCATCTGGTCCTTCACGGCCCGGATCGCCGACAGCGAGGAACCCAGCTCGCCCTGCACGGCCACCGCCATCTCCACGAGCCCGGCGAGCTCCTCGCGTCTCTGGCTGGAGAGTCCCGAGGAGCGGTTGAGCGATCCGAGGAGGCCCTCGATGCGCTTGGTCGAGTCGTCGAGGGAGACCGACTGCTCGCGGGTGAAGTGCGAGAGTTCGGGCAGGAGGGCGATCACCTCGCCGAGATTCTTGGTGGAGTCGCCGATTTCGGCGTCGAGGGCCACCGACATGTCCGCGACCGTCTCGCGGCTTTCCGCGAGGACGAGCTGACGGTAGTGCTGGCAGTTTTCGCTTTTGTTGAGGCCGTTGTGGATGGCTATGGCCATGTCTTCGCAGCTCCCGTAGCCGCAGGCCGAGCAGTTGAGGAAGTCCTTCTCCTCGTGCTTGTGCATCCTGGCGTAGATGGCGTTCAGCTCCGCCTCGCCGGGCCTTTCCAGCCGGAAGCTGGCCGAGCGGTCGATGTAGCTGCGCGCGAAGAGCTTCGGGTCCCAGTGCTTCTTGACAAGCTTGCGAATCGTCGCCGCCGAGGATGTGCGGAAACGGCCGGTGAGCGCGGCGCGCTGGCCGCGGTCGCGCCGGCGGACCGCCGCCTCCAGGATATCGGCGGGAACGTGCTGGAGCCCGGTGCCCGTGCCCCCGTTGCAGCCCTTCTCGCAATTGAGGCAGTCGAGGATGAGCGGGGTGACTCCCTTCGCCACCGACTCGGGCAGCTCCTTGAGATAGGGGTAGATGGCCTCGGGCCCTTCCAGCTTCCTGATGTGGTCGCAGAGCTCCGGCCGCTCGCGCTCGACCGTGGCCTTGAGCCCTCCCGGAGAGGAGAAGAGCGCGGCGCGCTCGGCCGGTGGGCCGTCGAACTCGACCTCGGGGAACGCGGCGAGGTCGATCTTCTTTTCCTGGATGTAGCCGCCTATGCGCTCGAGGGTGACGTTGTAGTCCCCGAGCCCGGTCTCGTCGAACTCGCGGCGCTTGGCCACGCAGGGCGAGATGGCGGCGATCTTGTGCCTGGCCAGGCCGGGATTTTCGCGCTTGATCATCTTGATGACGTGGAGCATGGGGCTGTCGGCCGGGGCCAGATAGGGCAGGAGCTCGCTCTGGTAGATCTCGATGTAGGTGACGATGGCGGGGCAGGGCTGGGCGATGACGAACGAGGGCCGGTTCGCGTCGATGTGCGCCAGGTAGGAGCGGACCGTCAGCTCGGCCCCGAAGGCCACATCGTAGATCGCCTCGACGCCGAGGCTCTTGAGCCAGCCGTTGAACCTCAGGCGGTTTTCGCCGAAGAAAGCGGCGGCCGCCGGGGCCACGATCAGGACGAGTTTTTCCTTTTTGGCCAGGCCGGCCATGAAGGCGTCGAAATCGTCGAGCCCGCGCCGCGCCCCGTGGGTGCAGGCCTCGATGCAGGCTCCGCAGCCGATGCAGAGCTCCGAGCGCACCTTGACCGTGTCTCCCGTGCCGTCGATGCAGAACTTGACGGGGCAGACGTCGATGCAGGCGTGGCAATTGACGCACTTTTCGTCGACAACCTCGATGACCGGCCGGAGGGGGGTGTTCATGAATTCTCCTTTCACAGACTGGACATAGCAACGACGGAAACGACGATTTCGAAATCGGGCGGCAAACGCATGCACTGACGTAGGTATAGCGAGTATAGCGCGTTTGCGCAAATCCGGCTTCGGTGTCCGTCTTGTCCGGCGGCGATTTTTCGTGTACAAGCGCTGCTATGCCGTTTCGATCCGCCGCCATAGCGATCGGCCTCGTCCTCTGGGGAGCGCTTTCCTCCTCGGCCCCGATCCGGGCCCTCGAGCCCGAGTCCCTGCCTCTGAGTCCCGCCGTCGGCTCCCGGACCGCGGTTCCCGCCCTCGACTTTTACGACAGGGCCGTCGTCCTGTGCTGGCACACCTTCCTGGGCAAGGAATCCATACCGACCGATTTCTCCGTGCCGGAGTTCGCGGCGCAGATCGACACGCTGCGCTCCCTCGGCTACCGCTTCGCGACGATGGAGGATCTCGTCTTCGGGCGCATCCGCGGGCCGCTCAACCTCGTCGTCACGATAGACGACGGCAACCACTCCGTCCCGGAGGCCTACGAAAAGGTGCTCGCGCCGCGGGGCATAGAGCCCGCGATCTTCATCTACCCCGCGGTGATCGGCACGATGTTTTTCGCGATGAAAGACTCGGCCGTGCGGGAGCTGCGCGACGCCGGCTGCGTGATCGGCGCCCACGGCTACCATCACCTCTTCATCAACCAGAACCTCTACGACCACGATCGATTCTTTTTCAACGAGGAAGTCTTCAAGTCCCAGGAAAAGGTCGGGGAGATCACCGGCCTCCCCGCCTACCTCTTCGCCTATCCCTACGGGGTCTACTCCGACATAACGATCCGCGAGCTCATGGTGGCCGGCTATAGGAACGCCTTCGCCGTGCGTACGGGCTTCGTCTACGCCGACAGCCGCCTCAACTCGCCCTACGAACTTCCTCGCATCGTGGTGCGCCGCGATCAATGGAAAGAGCTTCTGGACTTCCTCGAGCGGAACGCCGCGGCGGCCACGGAAGAGATCGCCTCCGGCGTCGCCCGGGGCGTCGCCAATGGCGCCGCCCATGGCTCGGCGGCCGGCGAGGGCGTCTCGGCGCAGACCGAGCCTCACGGCCTTTCGGTCGAGGGCCCGGCTCAATAAAGAAGCGCGCGTTCCGGTTTGACCGAAACGCGCGCTTCGCCAATTCCTGGCTGCAGAACAGATAGAGCTACTATGGAAATTGGCTCGGACTTCCGGGGCAGGAGGCTAACCCCGGAAGCCCGAAAACCGCTGGGCCGCTTGGGAGGGGATCCTATGCGCGGCTGCGGATTCGAATCCGAGTCGTCCTCTCGGATTCACCATTACAATATCTAAATTCTCTATAAATGTCAATACCGGTAAAACAACAAAAACAACCCCGCCGCTTATGCGTACCGTTTATCCTCAAGCGGCGATCGACGCCATGCCGAAAATGAGATATACAAAAAAGAGGAACTCTTTCAAAATGCGGACGCAACTAATCTGGCAGGTGCCAGATGGTTTTTTGAGATCGGCTCCAACGATTTTAGCATACCAGGACGGCCTGACGTGAAGGTGGCGGTTATCGGGTCCCCCGGGGACGGAGATGAAATCCTCGGTATTCTCGAGGCCCTCGACAAGGCCGGCCTGGAGTCCTATGGCCTCAAACTGCACGATTCCTGGATCACCCTCTCCAGAGAGCAACTCGAGGCTCACCTCCTCAAGGCGACCCACTACCTGCTCGTGGCGACCGAGTCCAATGTCGCTTCCCTGTGGTTCGCCTTCGCGGGCGGCTACGGGCTGGGGCGGGAGACCGGAATAGCCATATTCCGCGACAATCCGCGGCGAGAGCTGCCGCGCTACCTGGCCGAACTGCCCGTCATCGACACGCTTCATGAACTGGTCGCCTACTACGAAGCGGAGCGGGAGGAATGGACCCTCCAGGAGGAGCGGCGTTCGGCCAGGGCCGCCTTGCTCGAAATGGGCATCTCCTACCACGCCGACGCTCTGTCGCAATGCGTCGCCGAGGGCGACAGTCGCGCCGTGGAGCTCTTCCTGAAGGCGGGCTTCCCTCCCGAGGCGCGCGACAAGCACGGGGTCACCTTGCTGTGCCTGGCCGCGCGCAATAAGCACCGGGCCGTGGCCGAAGTCCTCCTGGAGCGGGGAGCCTCGCTGGATCTCCAGAGCGAGGATCGGGGTTTCTCGCCCCTCATGGACGCGGCTCTCGCCGGATCGGCCGACCTGGTCGAACTCTTCCTCTCGCGGGGCGCCGATCCGGATCTCGTCAGCAAGGACAGCCAGACCGCCCTCGTCGTCGCGGTGGGCCGCGACGATGCGGAGACGGTAAAGCTCCTCCTGGACTTCGGGGCCGATCCCGACATCGCCGACAAACTCGGCCTCTCGGCCCGCAGGTACGCCAAGCTCTTCGATAAGCCCGATATAGTTCCCTTGTTCGATTCGGTTCCGCCGACGCGGGGCCGGGAGGGCCCCCGATGATCAGCGTCGAGATGGTGCAGGAAGGTTTCGTCCTTTCGTTCGATGGCCGCAGGGTCGTGAGCCACACCCGCAGGTCGCCCTGTCTCGAGCTGGGCGAGGCCGAGAACACCCTGCATCAGTATCGCAACACCTACCGGCAGCGCAGCAGGCACCGCCAGGCCGCCGCCTTGAGGGCCTTCACGATAGTCGAAAGCGGCCCCTCCTTCGCCGAAATCGAATTCGAGGGCCGCATCCGCCTGGCCGCCGCCGCGAAGGACGGCGTCCTCCGTCTCAGCTTCGCCCGCCATGACCCTTCAGTCAATCTTTTCAGGTTCCGCCTCGCGGCTTTCCCCGACGAGCGGATCTACGGCTGCGGGGAGCGCCATGCCCGCATGGACTTGAAACTCTCCCGCGTCCCGCTCTGGGTCGAGGATCGGGGGGTGGGCCGAGGGCGGAGCCTGGCGGCCCGCGTAGCCCGCCGCAGGAGCGGGGCTTCCGGCGACCCGCACTCGACGTATTTTCCCATGCCCCTCTTCGTCTCCTCGAAGAACTACTGGTGCGCCGTCGATACGACCGCTTTTCTCCGCATCGATTTCCGCCGCAACCAGACGATCGTCGATTCCTGGGCCGTTCCTCGGGAGATCATTCTCGGCTTCGCCGAAAAGGCCGAGACGACGATCGAAAGCATGACCGGAACGATGGGTCGGCAATCGCCGCCGCCCGTCTGGTGCTACGACGGGGTCTGCCTCGGCCTGCAGGGCGGCGGCGCGGCGATCGAGACCAAGCTCAGGGCGGCGATCGAAGCCGGCGTCAAGGTCTCTTCGGTCTGGGCCGGCGATTGGAGCGGAGCCCCGAGCCCGGATCGGCCGCTGCCCTGGGACGCCGGCCGGGGCAAGGAACTATATCCCGATCTTCGTCGCGATATAGCCGCCCTGCGCGCCCGGGGAATTCGCTTCCTGGGCTGCGTCAACCCGATGCTTTCCGCGGGCGGCAGCCTCTACGCCGAGGCTTCGACCGCCGGCCTCTGCGTCAAGGACCGCGAGGGTAAGGACTACCTCGTCCCCTCCCAGGGCGCGAGCGCGGCCCTCGTGGACCTGAGTTCGAAAAAGGCCTTCTCCTGGTTCAAGGAGACGATCAAGCGCGAGTTCCTCGGTATCGGCATGGGAGGGTGGATCGCGGAGGGAGGCGAGGCTCTGCCGCCCGACGCCGTCCTGGCCTCGGGCGAAAGCGCGGCCCTGGCCCACAACCGCTGGCCCCTGCTGTGGGCCGAGGTCAATCGCGAGGCCATCGAAGAGGCGGGAGCCTCGGCCGAGGTCATCTTCTTCGTCCGTTCCGGCTGGCTCGGTTCGGCGAAGCAGGCACGGTCGGTCTGGGCGGGCGACCAACTCGCAGACTTCTCCCGCGAGGACGGACTGCCGAGCGTCGTGCCCGCGAGCCTCTCGCTGGGGCTCTCCGGCCTGGGCTTCTGGCATTCAGAGGCGGGCGGAGCCGTCACGGCGGCCTGGCTCAAGCGCAGTTCCGAGTGCCTCGGCCGCTGGATCGAGATGGCGGCCTTCACGCCGTTTTTCAGGACGAGCGAAGGCCGGCATCCCGAGGCGAACGCGCAGTATTGGCAGAGCCCCGCCTCCCTCGCCCTGCTCGCGCGCATGAGCGAGGTCTACGCCGCGCTCAAGCCCTACCATATGGCCGTGGCCGCCGAGTACGGTACCCGGGGGCTTCCTCCCCTGCGCCATCCCTGGATACAGTACGAGTCCGATGCGCGGACGTATCGCCTCATGTACCAGTATCTCTACGGCCGGGACCTCATGGTCGCGCCCGTCATCGAGGCCGGGCACTCGCTCACCGAGCTGTACCTGCCCGAAGACGACTGGGTGCACCTGTGGAGCTCCCGCGCCTTCGGTCGCGGCCGGGTCCTCGTGGACAGCCCTCCCGGATGTCCGGCCGTCTTCTACCGGGCCGCTTCGCCCTTCGCTCCGCTTTTCGACGCCATCAGGCGCACCGTGCGGCGGCTCTAGCCCGGCGCGTCCACAGTCCGCAAAGCCCCTCGAACCGTAAGGAGCCTTTTTATGAGCCTGAGCCCTCTGTCCGCCGTCCTCGTCGCCCTGGCCGGCAACTTCATCCTCTCGCTCGGCATGGTCCTCCAGAAGCGGAACGTCTCCTGGCTCGGCCACAAGGGAGCGCGGGACCGGGACTTCGCCCGCGCCCGCTCGGGCTGGCTCCTCGGATTCCTTCTCATGAACGTCGCGCCGGTGTTCAACTACCTGGCCCTGCTGGGGCTGCCGCCCAACGTGGTCGGCGCGGCCATAGGCGCCAACGTGGCCTTCACCGCGATCCTCTCGGCCCTGCTGCTGGGCGAGCGCCTCGGCTCGAGGCGGATCCTGTGGACCTTCGCGACCTTCGCGGCCATCGCGCTCGCGGCCCTGCGCGGCGGCGGCGTCTCGGGCCCGCTCGTCCCGGACGCCTTGTACGTCTTCATCGCCCTGCCTCTCGCCGCCGCGGCCGCGGGACTCGCGCTCAGGCGGCGCCGGAGATCGGCGGGCCTGGCCGTGTCCATCGCCGCCGTGGCCGGAGCCCTGGGCGGCTTCATGATCCTGCCTCTGCGCGCGCTGCAGATCGGAGCCGCGGCCAGTCTGGCCGGCTGGCTGGGCTCGCCCTACCTCTACCTGTACATCGTCGCCGGCGCGGGCTCCTTTTCCATTATCTAGCTCGCCTACAAGGAAGGGGAGATGTCGAAGGTCTCGCCCGCGTACTACGGCATGCAGGTCCTCTGGCCGGCCATCGCCTCGTACTTCGCCTTCGGCGCGCCCTTCGACGCGGTGCAGGCCGCGGCCTTCGCGGCCATAGCGGTCTGCGTCTTCCTCGTCTCCCGCGCCTAGGCGGGGCGGCGGGGGCGGTTCCATAGGGTGCGATGGTTAGGCCGGCGACGGCCTGCGGGCGCGGCTCTAGGCCGGTCTGCGCGGAAAGAGGGTGACGAGGGCCGAGGCCTCCACGGCCCGTCCCGCGCCCAGGTCGCCGAGTCCCTCG
>JAJXZP010000109.1 GCA_021779995.1 bacterium
GCCTGCGAATGAGCCGCCGCTCGGGCGGAAACCCCGCGGCAGGGCGCAGGCGAAGGGACGCGACGAGACGTTGACCAGGGCGACGACCGAATCAGCCCCGGCGCCGCGGACCAGGCCGAAGAGAGGGCCGCCCGATCCGCGCCCGCCGCCTCGAGCGGGGGCGGCGCTCCGTGCGGAATCGCGGCGCGTCGTCGTTCCGAGCAGTCCGCCCGAGCCGTCGGGGGCGAGGACGCGTTGCGCGGCCGAGGGGGCGAAGGCCGATCGCCGCGCGCGCTCCCGCAGGAGGGCGCCGAGGCCCTCGAAGACGGCGTGGCGGAGCGAGGCCGGATCGTCGAGCTCGCGCTCGAGCGCGGCCGCGTCGAGGCGCTCGCGGTTGATCGACCTGGCCGAGCCCTGGACCCGCGGCCCGTCCTTCCAGTTGCCCGAGCCGACGAGGCTGTGGAAGTAGAGAGCGGGGACGCCGGCGAGCGAGAGCATCGCGGCGTGGGCGGCGAGCATGACGCGGACCCGCTCCGGGACGGGGGCGGCTGGATCGGCCAACGCGTCGAGGAAGCTGCAGTTGAGCTCGTAGGGCAGGGGGCCCTCCGGGCCGCTGCGCTCCGACACGAGGCCGCCCCGGGCCCGCACCGCCTCGACCATGCGCCCTACCTCCGCCTCAGGGAGGAGGCCGCGGGCGGGCGTGAGGCCGATCCCGTCGTGGCTCGCGAGGAAATTGACGAAGGCCCGGTCCGGCGCGGGCTCGGGGAGGGAGGCGGCCCACGCGGCCAGGTATTCCGCCTCGCCGCTTTGGAAGGCGTGGAGGACGAGGGGCGGCAGGGCGAAGTTGTAGACCAGCTGCGCCTCGTCGCCTAAGCCGAAATAGGAGAGGTTCACCTCGTGGGGCAGGTTCGTCTCGGTCAGGAGCGCGGCCCCGCCGCCCGCGAGTTCGATCAGGGCGCGGAGGAGCTTCACGAGGACATGGACCTGTGGGCGGTCCACGCAGCTCGTGCCGTCTTCCTTCCAGGCGTAGGCTATGGCGTCGAGCCTGACGATCCGGGCTCCCCTCGCGAGGTAGCCCAGGAGCACGTCGACGATTTCGAGTAGGAGCTCGGGGCTCGAATAGTCGAGGTCGGCCTGGTCGGCGCTGAAGGTCGTCCAGACCCGCAGCGCCGCGCCGTCGGCACGGACGAAAGGGGTCAGGAGGGGATGGGTCCGCGGCCTGAAGACCAGCGAGGCGTCGTAGCCCTCCGGCCGGGTGACGAAGAAGCGGGCGTAGGGCTCTCGGCCTTCGAGGAAGGAACGGAACCACTCGCCGCGCACGCTCGCGTGGTTCAGGACGAGGTCGAAGGCGAGGCCGAAGCTCTTCCCGAGGCGGGCGATATCCTCCCAGGTCCCGAAGGCGGGATTCACCGCGCGGTAGTCCATCACGGAAAAGCCCTCGTCCGAGGATGAGGGGAAGAAAGGGAGGATGTGGAGGTGCGAAACCAGTCCGGCGAGGCGGCGCTCCGCGAAGTCGGCGAGGGCGGCGAGCGGAGAGCCCGCGCCTCCGCCCCGGCTTCCGACCCCGCCTCCGCCTCCGACCCCGCCCCGGCCTTCGACCCCGCGCAGCATGTCGGCGTAGGTGATGAGGATGGCGTCCGCCGATGAAAACGCCGGACCTGTACCGCCCACGCGAATCGGCGTGTCGGCGGGCCCTCTCGGAAAGTGCCGCCGCAGCGCCGCCAGCAAGGGCTCGAGCAGCTGAAGTCCGCGCCCCGGGTAGAGGCGTTCCAGGAGAGCTTTCAGTCGGGTCTGCGGGTCGTGCATGCCGGTCCTCGCCTCAAGCATACCGGAGGTCCATCGATTACGCAAAAGGCGCGTTTCGGGCAGCGGGCCTCCGCGGCGGGCCTCCGCGGCAGATCTCCGCGGCAGGTCTCCGCGGCGGGCCGCGGCATTCCCGAGGTTCGGCGCATGATCCTCATCGCGCCGTGTCTGACGAAATCCGCGCCCCTGCCGCTCGGGGCGCCCGCTCGCCATGGCGAGCTTCTTCATGATTCGCTCCTGCGCTTGTAGGGCAGGTCCCGGTCGAGGGCCTCGGCCTCCTCGGCCTCCCGCGCATTGGCGCCCGGCAGGTAGCGCGCCACGGCCCTCGACACGCGGGGATCGAAAATTCGGTGGAACGAGGGCGCCAGGATCGACCTGAAGCCGCGCCGAGCCTTGTGCGGGCTGCCCATGCCGGGGTCGAAAGTCCGGATGCCGCGCTCGAGCGCGTACTCCATCGGCAGGTAATAGCAGAGCTCGAAGTGGAGCCCTTCCTCCTCGCGCAGCGTCCCCCAGTAGCGGCCGTAGAGCCTGTCGCGCCCCTCGAAGAGAAAGGCCAGGGCGAAGGGCGTCGCGGCGCCGCGATCGAAGGCCGCGGAGAGGGCCCAGCCCGAGGGCATGAACTCGGGGAGGCGCAGGAAGAAGTCGCGGGTGAGGAATTGCGCGGCCCAGGGGCCGAAGCGCGCGTTGTGCGACTCGTAGAGCTCGGCCAGAAGATCGAGCACTTCGGGGCCCGCTTCGGCGGGAGCGAGGATGCGCGTCTCGATCCCGGCCTCGCGCACCGCCTCGCGCTCGCGCTTCACGTTCCGCCTCATGTTCTTCGAGAAGGAATCGAGGAGGCCGGCGAAATCGCCGTAGCCCTCGTCCGTCCAGAGGAAGGCCTGGTGGTCCCATCGCAGCCAGGGCGAGACCGACTCGGGGCGGGCCACGCTCACCGCGCCGCCGTGAGTTGCCGCGCCGGCGGCCGCGGCATTGTCCGATCCGGCCACGCCCCGAGGGCGACCGGCGCCCGCGGGGTCGGCGACCGTGGCCGCACCGCCTTCGGCCGCGGTTGCGCCGGCGGCCTCGCCGCCCTGAGTTGCCGCGCTGGCGGCCGCGGCAACTGCGGCCGCGGCGAACTCGGCATCCGGCCAGAGCAGATGCACGCCGCCGAGTCCGGCCTCGCGGGCGGCCTGTTCGGCGGCTTTCAAGGCCAGAACGCCGAGGCCCGCCTCGTCCTCTTCCGGCGCGGTCAGCACGCGCCAGGCCGGGGCGGGCGTCGCCGGAACCATGCCGACGAGCTTCGGGTAGTAGGCTATGCCGGCCCGCCGCGCCAGCTCGGCGAACTCGAAGTCGAAGACGAACTCCCCCCAGGAGTGCGTCTTGACGTAGAATGGCGCGGCCGCGGCGAGGCCGGGCCTGCCTTTTCGGCGGACGAGGAGGTGGGCGCCCGACCAGCCGGTCTCGGGCGTCATGGAGCCCGAAGCCTCGAGGAGAGCCAGGAAGCCCCAGGACAGCAGGGGCGTGCCCTGGCGCTCCGCCAGGGCGTCCCACTCGGCGCGGTCGATATCGGCCATGCGCCGCGCGAAGCTGAATTCGTACTCGGCCATCGATAGAAGATACCGTCGGACGGTCCTCCGCGGCGAGCGCTCGACGGGCCCGTTTCGCCCGGGGCGCCGCCGCCGCGGCTCTCTGAAGACGCTCAGCGCTGCGGCACGGCCCTGCGGCAGGACTCCCGTATGGAGAGGATGGTGGGAAGCACGGTCCGCCGCGCGGGTTTCTCGCCGCCCTCCAGCAGCGATATCACCGCGGCGGCCGCATGCTCCCCGAGCGCCGCCGCCGGCAGCGTCAGGGAGGTCAGGGCCGGCCTGAGGAATCGCGAGGGGAAGTCGTCGTCGAAACCGGCCACGGAGATGTCCTGGGGTATCCGGAGGCCCGAGTCGTAGATGGCCTGGATCGCCCCATAGGCTATCGCGTCGTTGCCTGCGAACAGGGCCTCGGGCGCCGGACCGGACTCGAGGAGGGAACGCATGGCTTGGTACCCCGAGACCTCGGTGAAATCCGCTATGCGCACGAGATTCTCGTCGTAGGCGACGCCCCGCGACTCGAGGGCCCGGCGGTAGCCGGCCAGCCGGGCCTCGGCCGCGAAGTACGACAGGGGCGCGTGCGCGATGAGGGCCAGGCGCCGATGCCCCAGCCCGAGGAGGTAGTCGCAGACGTCGAAGGCCGCCGTCTCGTTGTCGATATCGACCTGGTAGGCGTCGAGGCCCTCGACCGTGCCGATGACCACGCAGGGGAGCCCCAGCTCGGTGAGGACCCGCAGGCCCTCGTCGTCCGCCCGGGCGTTGGTGATCATGAGACCGTCAAGGCCGTATTCCCGGATGATGCCGGGATAGTCCGCCCTCCGCTGCCTGAGCGGCACGAGGACGAGAGCGCAGCGCTTCTTGTTGAAGACGGGCGCCATTCCCTCGATGAGCCGGAGGATATAGGCGTCGGAATAGATCGAGTCGGAATGATTTATGACGAGACCGATGGTCCTGCGGGTGCGCTTGGCCACGTTCCGCGCCTCCACGTCCGGCGAGTAGCCGAGCTGGCGGGCCGTCTCGAGGATCTTGTTGCGGGTCTCCAGGGGAATGCTCTTCCCCGGAGTGTTGTTGAGCACGAAGGAGACCGTGGTGCGCGAGACGCCGCAGAGCCTGGCCACGTCCGCCGAGGAGACATCCGCCTTCTTCATCCTTTTCCCTCTATTCCTTGACCGATCCGGCCAGTATGCCGCGCACGTAGTACTTCTGCATCGTGAAGAACACGAGGAGGGGGAAGACCATGGAGATGAAGGCCGCCGCCGTGAGGTACTCCCAGCCGCCGCCGTAGGAGTTCACCATGTTGGCCATGGTGAGGGTCATGGGCGAGACGTCGGGCGTTCCGCCGAGATAGATGAGGGCGACGAAGAGATCGTTCCAGACCCACATGAACTGGTAGATCGCGAGCGAGGCGATGGCCGGAATCGAGGTGGGGAGGACGAGCCTCAGGAATACCGTGGGATGGCTGGCCCCGTCCATGAAGGCCGACTCGAGCATCGAGGAGGGCAGCTCCTGGATGAAGTTGCGCAAGAGGTAGATGGCGAAGGGGAGGCCGTAGGCGGTGTGCGCCAGCCAGATGCCGGCGAAGGTTCCCGTGAGCCCCACGACGTTGAAGAGCCTCAGCACGGGTATGACCGTCATCTGGATCGGCACCACGAGGAGGCCGATCACGATGCCGAAGATGATCTCCTTGCCCTTGAAGCGCATCCAGGCGAAGGCGTAGGCCGCGAAGCTCGCGATGCTGATCGGGATCACCGTCGCCGGGAAAGCGATGATGAGGCTGTTGAGGAAGCTCCGGCCCATGTTGGCGCGGGTCAGGACATTCTGGTAGTTCTTGAGCGTGAAGGAGAAGGGAGTCTGGAAGGCGGTCCACCAGCCGCTCAGGGCTATCTGGCTGCGCGGCCTGAAGGAGGAGACGAGGAGCCCCAGCGTGGGCAGGAGCCACACGAGGCATGCGACGAGGAGGGCGAGGTGGAGCAGTATCCTCGCCGGTCCCAGCCGTGCGGAGACCCGGTTCCTAGCCATTTGCCCCTCCTTGCCTGAAGCGCTTGATGTTGACGATCATGACCGGCACGATGCAGACGAGGAGGAACACGGCGATCGCGCTCGCCACTCCGGTGTCGTTGTAATTGAACATCTCCTTGTACATCCGGTTCGCGATGACATCCGTGCCCAGATTGCCGTTGGTCATGACGTAGACGATGTCGAAGACCTTCAACACGTTGATCATGAGCGTGGTGGCCACGAAGCCGAGCGTGGGCCCGACCAGCGGGAACGTTATGCGGAAGAATACCTGCAGCTCGCTCGCCCCGTCGATCTTGGCCGCCTCGATCACGTCCACCGGGATCGACTTGATGGCGGCCGAGAGGATGACCATCGCGAAGCCGGTCCACATCCAGATGCCGACCGCGATGAGCGCCGCGTTGTTCGTGGAGGTGTTGAAGAGCCAGGCCTTGGGCTGGAAGCCCGGCACCAGGCTCGTGAGGATGGCGTTCACGGTGCCCACCTGCGTCTCGCCCGCCGGCTGGAACTCGAACATGAACTTCCAGATGATGCCCGCCGCTACGAAGGAGATGGCCATGGGAATGAAGATGAGCGACTTGACCACGGACTCGTACCTGACCCTGTCGGAGAGCACCGCTATGAGGAGGCCGAAGAGGAGGGTCCCCAAGGTGAAGAATACGAGCCAGAGCAGGTTGTTGCGCAGCGCGACGAGATTGCTCCCGCTGGTGAAGACGGCGACGTAGTTGGCCAGCCCCACGAAGCTCGAGGAATCGGCGCTGCGCAGGCTCATGACGATGGTCATGATCACCGGATAGATCAGGAACACCGCGACCAGGATGAACGTCGGCAGCAGCCAGAGCCACGGCCTCACCGCGGATGCCCGCTTCGCGTTTCTCCCCGAGAGCGGCTCGGAGAGCTTCACGTAGCCCAAAAGAATGGCGGGCACCCCGATGAGGGCCACCGCCAAGAGAATGACTGTTCTCATGCCTCCTCCATTGGCGCTAAACGGGAGTCGCTCGGATATCGGCGCGGCGGCGGGCGGGATCGTCCCGTCCGCCGCGTCCTTCGCGTGTCCGCCGCGTGTCCGGCGGACAGCGAAACTCAGCCCGCGACGGCTACCTCTTGTAGGCGGTCAGCCGCGCCTTTTCCAGATTGGCGAGAATGGAGTCGAGGCTCGAAGGGTCGTTGACATAGTCGACGCAGGCTTTCCAGAAGGCGGCCTGCATCGCGGACGGCATCATGTCGCCCGCGCCGAAGACGAAGTACTCCGACTTGTTGAGAATATCGGCCGCGTGCTTGGTGATGGGATCCGTGTAGAAGACGAGGGAGACGTTCTTGTTGGTGGCCAAGGCTCCCGTGCCGGCGGCCCAGAAGGCCTGCGCCTCGGCCGAGGCGAAGTAGTTCATGAAGGCCCTGACCTGGGGAGTGTCCCTGAAGGCCACCACGACATCGGCTCCGCCCTCGACCGCCCGGGAATACTTGGGATTGATCGTCGGGAACATGAAGAAGTTGTAGTCCTGCACCGGCTTGAGGTCGGGGAACTGGTTCTTGATGAAGCCCTGGATGAAGCTCGCCTGGTCGTGGAAATACGCGCGAGGCGGAGTCTGGAAGAGGGGCGCGATGGCGTCGCCGAAGTTGGTCGAGTTGATATACTGGCTCCCGCCATAGGCCATGCCCGGCTGGGCCACGATCTGTCCGAAGTACTCCCAGACCTTCTTCACCTCCGGCGAGGTCCAGGCGAGCTTGCCCTGGTACCATTCCGTGTACTTCTCCGGGCCGTACAGCCTGAGGAAGATGTCGGCGAGCCAGTCGGTCGCCACCCAGCCGGAGGCGGCCCCGGACTCGATGCCGACGGCCCAGGGGCTGACGCCCGTCGCGGCGATCTGCTTGGAGGTGGCGATCATCTCGTCCCAGGTCGTCGGGAGGGTGATGTCCGCGGCCTTGATCGCCTTGGGATCGTACCAGATAAGGCCCTTGATCGCGGCCTTGACGAAGAGACCGTAGAGCTTGCCGTCGACCGTCCCGAGGGTCTTCCAGGAATTCGAGTAATCCCTGTCGAACTGCCTCATGTCGAGGATCTTCGAGAGGCTGACGAGCTTGCCGGCCTTGGCGAGCTCCTGCATTTTCGCGGGGTTCGGCAGAATCACGATATCAGGGGGATTGCCCGCCTGCACCCTGGTGGTGAGGACGGCATCCAGATCGCGGGTGGATTCGAACTGCACCCGGACTCCCGTCTTCTCGGTGAAGGCCTGATTCATTGCGGCGAAGGTATCCGCTTCCTGGCCGCCCCAGACGCCGAGCACGGATATTTTGCCGCCGATCGAGCCGCTCTGGGAGAAGCCGAAACCGACGGCGAGCGTTGCGAGCGCGAGCGATGAGAGAAGTCGCTTCATAGTGTCCCTCCTCAATCAATGTGTTACTTGCACGAGTAACTTACACAGTTTAACCATCGTTTTTCGAAATGCACAAGGGCAAAAAAAGCAAACCTCCGCAGGCTAAGGGATCGTTCAAAACTCGGTTAGTTTTGGAAGACCCTTGCAGCTTTTCGCGTTTATTGCGTTTCGCAAGAAAAACTGCGAAAGGTGCGCATATCCAAGGTAGCTATTTCAAAAGTCGTCCGACTTTTGAAATAGCCTCGGCGAGTAAAAGATGTAAGGGGACGAATCGGGGGATGCGTCAACCAAGACGCTCGCCGCGCTCAGACGCTCTCATGCGCGCAGGGACAGCTCCTCGTCTTCTGGACGCGGAGAGAGGAGCCGCCCGGCGCCTCGGTTCGCGTAGCAGTAGACGCAGCCCGCCGGGCAGGCGCCGTAGACGCCGATGTCCACGCTCGGGGCGCAGCGGCACTCGGGCCGCTGGCCAGGGTCCTTCGGCCTCTGGCCGCGCGTCGCTGCGATGCGGCTCGGTTCGGCGCTGGGCGGCGCGGC
>JAJXZP010000260.1 GCA_021779995.1 bacterium
GAAGGAGAGGCTGCCGGAGATGGATTTGAGGCGCCAGGAGGCTTCCTTCATGGCGGCGGGGTCCCAGGCGCGGATCGTGGCGCCGGCGGCCGCGAGGGCCTCGCACACGGCTATGGCCGGAGCCTCGCGCATGTCGTCGGTGTTGGGCTTGAAGGCCAGGCCCAGCATCGCCACGGTCCTGCCGCGGAGGCCGCCCAGGCCCTCCTCGATCTTGCGGACCATGCGCTCCTTCTGGCGCTCGTTGGCCTCGATGGTGGTCTCCACGATGGAGAGCCTCTCGCCGAAGTCGCGGCCGGTGCGGGCCATGGCCTGGGTGTCCTTGGGGAAGCAGGAGCCGCCGTAGCCGGGGCCCGGGTGCAGGAACTTGGCGCCGATCCTGCCGTCGCGGCCCATGGCCCTGGCCACGTCCTGGACGTTGGCTCCGGCCTTCTCGCAGAGGTTGGCGATCTCGTTGATGAAGGTGATCTTCACCGCGAGGAAGGCGTTCGAGGCGTACTTGATCATCTCGGCGGTCTCGAGGTTGGTCTCGATGTAGGGCGTCTCGTTGAGGTAGAGGGAGCGGTACACGTCCTTCATGATCGCGCGGGCTTTGGGGCTCTCGGCGCCGATCACCACGCGGTCGGGGTGGGTGAAGTCCTGCACGGCCGAGCCCTCGCGGAGGAACTCAGGGTTGGAGACCACGTCGAACTCGAAGGACGCGCCCCGCTTCGCCAGCTCCTCGGCTATCCAGGCGCGGACCTTGCGCGCCGTGCCCACCGGCACCGTGCTCTTGTCGACGATGACCCTGTAGCCGTCCATGGCCCGGGCTATCTCGCGGGCCACCTCCTCGACGTAGCGAAGATCGGCGCTCCCGTCGTCGGCGGGCGGCGTGCCCACGGCCACGAAGACGACCTCGCTCGCGCGCACGGCGGCGGCGAGGTCGGTGCCGAAGCTCAGGCGCCCGGCGGCCGCGTTGCGCGAGACCACGTCGTCGAGGCCGGGCTCGTAGATGGGAATCCCGCCGGACTTGAGCTCGGCTATCTTCTTCTCGTTGTTGTCGACGCAGACGACCGAGTTTCCGAAGTCGGCGAGGCAGGCTCCGCTCACCAGTCCGACGTATCCCGTGCCCGCCACGGCTATGCTGCTCATCTACGTGTTCCTTTCAAAAATCAGTGCCTCGCCGCGGCGAGGGTGGCTATGAAATCGGATATGGCTTTCCCGAAAGCTTCGCACGCCGGCTCTACCGAAGCTTGCGCGATCATCACTTTCGTCGGCTTGAGACTGGTTCGATAGATGTTCCTGAAAACATGCCTGAATGCCCGGAGTTCGTCTATGTAGGCCAGCCGATCGGCCGTAAGGATGGCAGGCCTGATTCCCGGCACGGCCACAAGCATGCGTTCCAGAAGTTCACGATGCCATCCCGCATCTCCAAGGTTGTTCTCGAAGGTCTTGGCGATTCTGAAAAAGCTGTTTTCCATCAAACAGTACAGATTATGGATAGTGTACCCAAGGGCAGCGTAATCGAGACTGTCGCGGGCGCCGGATTCGATCCTGGCGGCGGCGCGTCGGTTCTCGTCGACGAGAGGGGGCACTGCGGCAAGATCCTGCTCCAGTTCTCCTTGAAGCACGGCGAGGGCGGCGCTATCGGGCTCGCTCATATAGAACCTTCCCGTATTCGAGGATGGACGCGCGAAACGCGGGGTCGAGATCGTCGAGACATACCACATCGACGGCGAAGCTCTGATCGAGAGCCCAGGAAACAAGCTGAAGATATTTGTCCGAATCCACCGCGAGATCGATATCGAATCGGGCGCTCCGGGGCTCGCCCCGAGCGAGCGATCCGAAAAGCAGTATGGTGCGAATGCCGGGGTCGATACGCCGGATTTCTTCGACCAGGGAGGGCAGAGCGGCCCGGGCTTCGGCGATACGCCCGATTCTGAGTTTTTTCTCCTCTGCCGCGCGCTTTTCGCGGAAGGCCTTTATGGTCGCCGCGCCCGCGGCCAGGACTCGTTCGTCTTTATTCATCATGATTTCGAAGCTCCACGATCGGCGGTCGGCGCTGGCGGCTTCAGCTCCCGGCGCTGGCGAGGATCTCGGCGAGGCGGACCGCACCCTCGCCGTGGCCGTCGTCGCCGCCGTCACCGCCCTCGCTGTGACCATCGCCGGAGAACTCGGAGACGAGGAGGACGACGCCCGCTCGACGCGCGAGGCTCCGGGCGCGCTCGGGGTCGGCGCTCTTGACGAAGACCAGGCCGTGGCGCTCGCAGAGGTAGTCGAGGATGAAGTCCATCTCGCTCTCGCCCGAGAGCATGACGGTCGAGGCGCCCGCCTGCTTGGCCGAGACGAGGAACCGCTCGAGCCGCTCGCGGTAGAGGTCGGCGTTCTGGGCGGCGCGGCGGAAGAATCGGGCCGTGCGCCGGGCTATCTCCTTGACGCCCTCGGGGGTGAGGGCGTAGGAGACGCTCCGCGTCGAGGCCCTGGTGAGCTTGATCCAGCCGCGCTCGGCCAGACGCCTGAGGAGGGCGTTGGTCATGCCCAGGGAGAGGCTCGCGCTGCGGGCCACCTCGCGCTGGGTGAGCTTGGCCGAGGCGAGCTCGGCCTCGTAGATGGACTGGAGAACGCTCAGCTCGGTATAACTATGATCCATAATTGCGGTGGGAATCTCGGCAAGCTTCGGAACACCGATCGCGGCCATCGCCGTGCGGCACAGGGGGGCCTCCGCGCACTTCGGGAGCGGATCGCTGCAGGCGCTGGCGGCCGGCGCCGGAAGGAGGCGGCCGAAACACGCTCTCCGCGGCGACAGGCGTATGTTCCGGATCGAGCCGCCCGAGCTGATTGCAAAGGTTAGCGACCTTCGCAGAAGTTCGAACGTTCAATCGGTGAACAACAAAATAGCACAGTGCCCCTGAAGATGCAAGGTCGGAACCAAAGATTCTCGGGGCGAGGCTGCATGTTTATCTCGCTACTACCCAACAGGAGAAGAGAGGGGAAGAGAGGCGGGGAGGCGCGGAGGGGTTCTGGGTGGATGATGCTTGGTTCGGTTCAGGGGGACCGGAGGGGGCACTTCCAGAAAGTTTGTCGACGATAGTATACTGGCGGGAGTCATACATGATCTTACTACGTATAGCCTTCCGGAATCTCGGACGCCGGTGGCGCAAAAATCTCGTGATCGGCGCACTCATCGCCGTCGGCGTGGCTATTTTCTTCGTGGGCAACGCCATACTCGAGAGTTCCGCGGGCGGCATCCAGCGCACCTTCTCGGATCAGTTCACGGCCGACCTCTCCATCAGCGCGAAGAGCGAGCAGTCCTTCAGTCTCTTCGGTCCGGACATTCCGGTGATCGGCGAGTACGAGTCCGAGCCGCTCATCGTCAACGCCGCGAAAATCGGCGACGAGCTCGCGAAGCTGCCTTCGGTGGCCTCCTTCGCCTATGTGCTCTCCTCCCCCCTCCTGATCGAGGCGGGCGGCTCGCGCAGCCCCGGCCTGGGCCTGGGTGTCATCGGGGAGGAGTATTTCCGCCTCTTCTTGAATCTGCACTTCGTCCTCGGGGGTCCGCCGCAGCCGGGCAACACCGACTGGGTCGTGATCACCGAGGAACGCGCGAAGGAGATCGAGAAGGCCCAGGGCAGGCCTCTGGCTCTGGGCGATCGTATCCAGCTTTCGCTGTTCCGGGACCAGACCTTCACCATCCGCGACGCCGCCCTGGTCGGCGTGCTGCAGTACAAGCCGAGCAACTCCGCGCTCGACCGCGTGGTGATCACCGACGGCCGGATCCTCCGCTCGCTCTGCGGCTACTCCCAGGTCGACGAAAGCTCGGCCCCGGGGGCAGGCGACAAGGCGCTCGACACGATGGCCTCGGGCGGACTGGACATCAACTCGCTGTTCTCGGCGACGCCGCCTCCCGCCCTCGCTGCCGACGCGGGAAAGGGCTCCGGAAGCGCGGCGCCCGTTTCGGTGAATGATTTAAGGAAGATTTTCAGCGAGGTGCGCAACGCCGCGGCGGCTCCCTCGCCCCTGGGCCACGACGGGGCCTGGCACTTCATCCTGGTGCGGGCGAAGGGCAATCCGGGCGAGGCCGCCTCCGCGATCGTCCCGGCCCTGGCGGCCGCCGGCGGCCAGGCCCAGGTGCGCGACTGGCGCGGCACCGCGGGCGCGGTGGCGGTCTACGTCTTCGTCATGCAGATCGTGTTCTACATCGGCGTCGGGATGATCGCGGCCATCGTGCTGCTTCTGACCATGAACTCGCTCGTGATGTCGGTATTCGAGCGCACCTCCGAGATCGGGACCATGCGGGCCATCGGGGCGCAGCGCGGCTTCGTGCGCGGCCTGTTCGTCATCGAGACGCTGGCGCTCTCGGCCGCGGCGGGCCTGGCGGGGGTCGTGCTGGGGGACGGTCTCGTCCATCTCATCCACCACCTTCCCCTGCACTTCTCGAATCAGATCCTCGTCCTCCTTTTCGGCGGCAACACGCTGAATCCCCTCGTGTCCTCGGCGAATATCTTCCAGTCCTTCGCCGCGGCCGTCGTGCTCGGGGCCGTCGCCTGGATCTATCCGGTGCGCCTGGCCCTCGGCATCCAGCCCGTGCGGGCCATCCAGAAGGTCTAGGGGGCCGGATGACGACGATCCTGATAGCCTACCGCAACTTCGTCCGCAACGGGCGCCGCTTCGTCCTCCTGGGGCTGGCCATCGCAGGCGGTTTCTTCGTGGTCACCGCGCTCCAGAGCCTCATCGCCGGAGTGACGAGCCAGATCAATATCCGCGGCGCGCGCTTCTACGGCGGCTCGGTGATGATCCTCGGCTACCAGAAGAACCCGGGCCTGGCCAAGATCGGCGACGAGGGCCCCGTCCTCAAGGCCATCGAGAACTCGGGAGTGCGGCCCGAGATCGTCGCGCGCCGGGTGCTCTACGGCAACGACGGGGTGGTGTTCTTCAACGGCGACTCGGTGCGCATGCGGCGGGTGATCGGCATGGACTGGTCGGTCGAGGGTCCGGAGATCAGGAAGATGGAGTTCATCGCGGGCGATCCGAACGGCATGTCGGATCCGCACGGCATCCTCATCTCCGACGTCACGGCCAAGCGCACCGGAGCCCGGGTGGGCGACCAGGTGACCCTCCAGGTCACCCGCGACGGCGGGGCCATCGACACGGGGACCTTCATCGTCAAGGCGATCTTCCGCGAGGCGAGCATCTTCGGCTACTACACGGTCTACGTCGACCGGGGGCAGCTCAATCTCCTTCTCGGGCGTCCAGCGGGCGAGGAGGACATGATCGGCCTCTACCTCCGCGACTACCGCCAGGCCGACGAGGTCGCCGCCCGGGTGCTCACGGCCATGTCGGCCCTGATGCCCGTCTTCCCTCCCCTGCACAATCAGAGCGAGCTGGACTCGGCGCGCTCGGCGCCCTACCAGGGCTTTCGCTACGGCACCCTCACCACCATGGGCTTCATGTCCGAGATCAAGACCATGATCGACGCGCTGACCCTGGTGAGCTACGCCATTCTCGCCCTGCTGTTCGTGGTGATCGTGGCGGGCATCGTCAATCTGTACCGCGTGATCATCTACGAGCGGACCAAGGAGCTCGGGACCATGCGCGCCGTGGGCATGCAGCGCGCCCAGGTGCGTAACCTCATCCTCGTCGAGGCGTTTTTCCTCGCGGTGTGCAGCATCGCCTTCGGCCTGGCCCTGAGCCTCGGCGTCCTGGAGATCCTGTCGCTTTTCAGGCTGAATGCCGTGGCCGGTTTCGATATATTCTTGGACAGAGGGCACTTGAGCTGGGTGATGAACCTCGACACGCTCGGCTTCGACGCGGCGCTCATCGCGCTCGTGACCTTGCTGGGCGCCTGGAGTCCGGCCCGGTCCGCCCAGGCCATAGAGCCGGTCGTCGCCCTGAGCGCCGAATAAAGCTAGGAGAACTCATGCGGATACACAGTCTTCGATCGCGCCTCGGCCTCGCCTTCGTCCTCGGGGCCCTGGCGGCCCTGCCCTCGCTCTTCGCCCAGCAGTCCGGTTCCGTCGCCATGCTGAAAAAGGCCGACGCCCTCGTCACCTTCCCGAACTCGGACTTCTCGGCCGAGTACACCTTCGTCCAGGAGACTCCGGGCCAGGGCCGGAGCACCAAGCAGGCCATGGTCTTCCGCCGCGACAGCGAGAACACCTACCTCATCGTCATGCTCTATCCCATCGAGGACAAGGGCAAGGGCTATCTCAAGTCGGGCAACAATCTCTGGTTCTACGATCCGGTGTCGCGGCGCTTCACCTTCACGAGCGCCAAGGACCGCTTCCAGAACATGAACGCCCGCAACTCGGACTTCACGCGCTCCAACCTCGCCGGCGACTACCGGGTCGTGGGGCGGAGCCGCGAGCAGCTCGGACAGTACGACTGCACCGTGCTCGACCTCGAGGCCAAGACCAACGACATCACCTTCCCCAAGATGAAGATCTGGATCAGCGAGGACGGGCTGCCGCGCAAGACCGAGGACTTCAGCTTCTCGGGGCAGCACGTGCGCACCAGCGCCTTCCCCGTGTACCAGAAGGTGGGCGACCACTTCGTGCCCCAGACGGTGGTCATCGTCGACGAGCTGAAAGGGGCGGTCATCAACGGGGTCTTCGAGAAGGAGCGCACGATCTACACCATCTCGCGGCCCTCGCTGGCGCGGCTGCCCGACGCCACCTTCACCAAGGCCTGGCTGGAAAAGCTGAGTGAATAGGGCCCGCCGCCTCGCGCCGCTGGCAGCGCTCGCCCTCCTGGCCGCTCTCCTCGCGTCTCCCCTGGCGGCCCAGAGCGCCGGCACGACGCCGAGCGCCGGCACGACGCCGAGCGCCGGCCAGACCCAGGCTCCGGCGCAGTCGCCCGACAATGTCGACAACCTCTTCAACCAAGGCGCGGCCATTCCCCAGGCTACGGTGCCCGCGGGCGCCACGACGCAGGAGATCCAGGACAGCCGCCTCCATTTCTTCAGCTCGCTGAACCTCTACGGTGACATGGGTTTCGGCTACAAGTCCTTCCCGCCGGTCAGCGACCTGTCCGAGTACCTGGGCCTCGAGGGCGGGGCTTCGTTTTCCGCCCTCCTCGGCGTCGAAGTCCGGCCCGCCGACGAGATGCGCCTCCGCCTGGCCATGGAGTACGACTTTCCGCCCGCCTCGGGCTCGGCCCCCGCACTGCAGGTCTCCGAGCTCTTCGTGGACTACTCCTTCCTCAACACCGTCTTTTTCCGCGTGGGAGTGTTCAACTACAGCTGGGGCAACTCGCAGTTCTTCCAGCTGGGCGACCTGCCCTCGCGCGGCCTGCCCGGCTGGTCGACGAGTCTCACGCCCCTGTGGCAGAAGACGAATCTCATCACCAATACGAGCGTGGTGAACCACCCGGTCTCCTTCAAGGCCTACGTGCCCTTCGAGAAGGACGGCTTCACCTTGCTGGGCCGCGCCGACCTGGCCAACTACGGCTTCCCGAACACCTCCTCGCCCGATCCCCGGTACATGGGCTTCGGGCTGCTCTACGATCTGGTGACCGGCCCCGTCGAGTGGAACATCGGCGGCTTCACCCAGTACCTTCTGCACCCCCGCGGGCTCTTGACCGCGAAGACGAGCGCCCTGGGTTTCGACTTCTCGGCGGAGGCGGTGGTCGCCTTCCCCTACCATCTCATGTACAACAACGTCGCGAGCGACATTCCGCCGGGCGGCGGCATCTATGTGGGCGGGGCCCTGCAACGCATCTATCCCTCGTTCGTGTTCGGGATCGGGCGCGAGTGGTCGGACGCGGGCATCAAGCTCTACGCCGAGTACGCCTACAACGGGGAGCGCGACGGCTCGACCTACACGAACTGGCTCGACGACGAGACGGGTCCCGGCGGGCACAACTCGGCCGTGACCGTGAAATTCGACCACCTGGGGCAGTCCAACATCGGGCTCAACCTCTTATGGCAGCAGAACTGGTCGGACGGCTCCTCCATGATCGCGCCCTTCATCCAGCTCAATGCCGCGGCCCTCACCACCATCCAGATCGGGCTGCCCATGGTCTTCGGGCCCGACAACAGCGAGGTCATGAACAACCGGCTATTGCCGGGGAGTCAGCGGCTGGGGCTGCTCCTCCTGATCAAGGTCAGCGACAGCTACCGCAACTGACTAATAGTGTTACGAAAATTATGGATATCTCAATCAACCCAGGATGAACAGAGCGTAATCCTCCTTGAGTCCTTGCGGCTCAAGGAGGTCCCATGGTCACTGTCCCCTTCTGCCCTAATCCTTTATGCGAACATCACCTGGAGCCGCAGAGGCCC